>DASYPG010000001.1:0-5649 GCA_036006885.1 Burkholderiales bacterium
TCGAACTATCCGCTGGTCGGCCACAAGGGCTCGGTCAAGTTCCACGCGCGCTTCAAGGGCGTTTCGGCGCACGGCTCGATGCCGCACCTCGGCGTGAATGCGATCTACAAGGCAGCGCGCGCGCTCGGCAAGCTGGAGGCGTTCGACTTCGGGGTGCCGGCGCACCCGGTGATGGGCAAACCGACCCTGAACGTCGGCACCATCGAGGGCGGCAATACCGTGAACGCCGTGCCCGACTCGGCCGACATCGGCGTCGACATCCGCACCGTGCCGGGGATGGATCATGCTGTTCTGCTTAATTCCCTTCAGGGCCTGATGGCAGAGGCAGAGCTCGACGTCTTTTCGAACCTCGGGCCGGTATGGACCGAGCCGGGCGAGGAATGGGTACAGCGCGTATTCGAGATCTGCAAGCCCTACGTCGAGGGCCGCCTCGAGGCGCGCACCGCCCCGTACATGACCGACGCGGCGAACCTGCTCAAGGTCTATGCAGGCGCGCCTACGGTGGTGCTTGGGCCGGGCGAGGCGGCGATGGCCCACCAGACCGACGAATACTGCAGCATGGAGCGCATCCGCCAGTCGGTGTCGATCTACGAAGCGCTGATCAGCGACTGGACTGCCGCATGAACGTCTGGGCCACGCTCGCGATCAAGGCGGCGTATCTCCAGCTGCTGCCCGCCTTCGTGCGCTCGAGCAAGGTCAAGGTCGAAACCCAGTGGGTCGGCATGGCGGACATCCGGAAGCGCATCCTCGCCGGCGAAGTCACCGACGTCGTTATCGGCTCCGCCGGCCTGATCGAGGACCTGATCAACGGCGGCAACTTCGATTCGCGCACCCGCGTCGATCTCGCGAAATCCGAGGTCGGCGCGGCGGTGCGCTCCGGCGCGCGCAAGCCCGACATCGGCAGCGTCGAGGCGCTGAAGAGCGCGCTGCGCGCGGCGAAATCGATCGTCTATTCGAGCGGCCCGAGCGGGGTCTATCTCGCCGAGTTGTTCCAGCGCCTGGGCATCGCCGAGGAGCTCAGGTCCAAGGCAAAACAGGCGCCGCCGGGCGTGCTGGTCGGCGAAATGGTCGCGCGCGGCGACTTCGAGCTGTGCTTCCAGCAGGTGTCGGAGCTGCGCCAGGTCCGCGGCATCGACTACGTCGGCCGCCTGCCGCGCGAGGTGCAGCTCGCGACCGTGTTCTCCGGTGCGGTGCATTCGAAGTCGTCGCAGTCGACGCAGGCAGGCGAGCTGCTGCGGCATCTCGCTTCGAGCGAGTCGCAGCGGGTATTGCGCAAGCACGGCCTGGAACCGGCCTAGATGAAAAACCAGGTGAAGGAGAAGCTCGCCCGGGGCGAGCTGGTTGCGTCGATGACGGTGCGGCTCGTCTCCGGGATCGAGATCGTGGCGATCGCGAAGTCGGCGGGATTCGACTCGCTGTACATCGACCTCGAGCACTCGAGCCTGACGCTCCAGGCGACGAGCCAGATCTCGATCATGGCGCTGGAGGCCGGAATCCCGGCGCTGGTGCGCGTGCCCGCGAATACGCCGGAGTACATCTCGCGCGTGCTCGACGGCGGTGCGCTCGGCGTCATCGCGCCCGGCGTGCGCTCGGCCGACGAGGCGCGCGCGGTGGTCGCTGCGGCCAGGTACGCGCCCGCCGGCAGCCGTGGCCTGGTTGGCGGATTGCCGCACTTCGGGTTTCGCAGCGTGCCCGCGTCCGAGGCACTCCCTGCGCTGAACGAAGCGACGCTCGTGATGGTGCAGTGCGAGTCGGCGGCCTCGCTCGAAGCAACCGAGGAGATCGTCGCGATCGAGGGCATCGACATGGTGATGATCGGGTCGAACGATCTTCTCGCCGACCTCGGCCTCGCCGGGCAGTACGACCATCCGATGCTCTCGCAGGCTTACGAGCGGGTGATCGCCGCGTGCCGCCGCTGCGGCAAGCACGTCGGTGTCGGCGGCCTCGCCACGCGGCCCGACCTGGTCGCCAAGTTCGTCCAGCTCGGCGCGCGCTACGTCTCCACCGGGACCGACCTAGCGTTCCTCGCGGCGGAATGCGCGCGGCGTGCGCGCCAGGTGAAGGAACTAAAGCTATGAAAACGGCCGTCCTGGCGGTGCTGGTGTTCCTGGCGGGAAACGCCGTCGCGCAGTCGTTTCCGGCGAAGCCGGTCCGCATGATCGTGCCGCTCGTGCCCGGCGGGAACCAGGACATCGTGGCGCGCGCGGTCGCCGAGGAGCTCGCTAAGAACCTGGGCCAGCAGGTCGTCGTCGAGAACCGCCCGGGGCAGAGCGCCATCATCGGCACCCAGTACGTCAAAAGCGCGCCGCCCGACGGCTACACGCTGCTCTCGATCGCGGTCACTTTCGCCCGCGTGCCCGCCGTGGTGAAGGCGGCAGGCTACGATCCGCGCCGCGATTTCACCGGCGTCTCGCTCGTGTGCCGCATCCCGCAAGTGCTGGTGGTGAACCCGGGCTATCCGGCGCGCACGCTGCAGGACCTCGTCGCGCAGGCGAAAGCCAAGCCTGGCGAGATCAACTACGGCAGCTCGGGCAACGGCTCGACCGGCCACGTCGCGGCCGAGCTTTTCATGCGCGCCTCAGGCGTCAAGCTGACCCAGGTGAGCTACAAGGGCAATGCGCAGGCGCTCGTCGACGTCATGGGTGGGCAGATCGCGATGATGTTCGACCAGGTCAGCACTTCCGCCGCCCAGGTGAGGGGCGGCAAGCTGCGCGCGCTGGCGGTTACCTCCAAGGAGCGCTCTGCGGTGCTGCCCGAGGTGCCGAGCCTGCACGAGCTCGGCTACACCGGCTTCGACGACGTCACGTGGAACGGGATCGTGGCGCCCGCGGCGACGCCCCCCGAGGTGCTGGCCCGGCTGAATTCGGCCGTGGCCAAGGCGCTCGCCAATCCGGAGATGAAGAAGAGGTACGCCGAGCGCGGAATCGACCTCGTGGCGAGCGCCTCGCCCGAGGAGTTCACGCAATACTTTCGCGCCGAGGCCGATGCCTTCGTGAAGCTCGTCAAGGAGGCCGGCATCCAGGTCGAGTGAGATGAGTGCTTGTGATACGCATTTCCACGTCTTCGGACCCGAGGAACGTTATCCGTACTCGTCCGACCTGCGCTATGCCCCGCCGAGCGCGCCTCTGGAGGATTACCTGGATCACGCGCGCGAGCTCGGGATCGGGCGCTACGTGTTCGTGCAGCCGAGCGCCTACGGCCGCGACAACCGGTGCATGCTCGACGCCATGGCAACGGTCGGGACGCAAAGCTGCCGCGGCATCGTCGACATCGAGGAGGACACGCCGCGCGAAGAGCTCGAGCGCCTCCACGCAGCGGGCGTGCGCGGAGTGCGCATCAACGTGAACCCGATCAAGCCGCCCGAGCCCGGATTCTCGATGAGCCTGATGAAGCGCATCCGCACGCTGGACGCGAAGTGCGCCGAGCTCGGCTGGCTGCTCGACTTCCTCGCCCCGGGCTGGCTTACGCGCGAGCTGATTCCCGTGTTCAGGGACCTGCAATCGAGGTTCTCGATCGCGCACCTCGGCATGTTTCCGGCGATGGCCGGCCCGCAGCAGCCGGGATTCATGGAGTTCGTGCATTTCGCGCGCGGCTGCGAGCGCTGCTGGGTCAAGCTCACCGGCGCATACCGTATCTCGCTCGAGCCGGGCTTTGCCGATACCGTCGCGCTCGCGCGCGCGCTCATCGCCGCGGCGCCCGAGCGCGTGATCTGGGGCTCAGACTACCCGCATCTCTCGTTCTCGGACCGCGTCGACTCGCGTCGCCTGTTCGCGCTGCTCGAGGCGTGGGCGCCGGACAAGCGGGTTCGCGACCGCATCCTGGTCGAGAACCCGCTGCGCTGCTTCGGCTTCTAGCCGCTTCTTACCGCTACTGCCGGCGAATCTCGTTCGCGTCGGACAGCAGCACACGCGTCCCGGGCGCAAAACCGGCGCTAGGCGTGTCGACGTACATCATGCGGCCGTCGTCCATCCGGATGCGCAGGCGCTGCATGCCGGCCTCGGAAACCGCGACCGGGCTGCGCGCAGAGGTATTCGGACCGGCGACGGCGACGACCGCTGCTGGTGCAGGCGTCACTGCCTGCACCACACCGGTGCCTGCGCGGTAGGGCTGCTCTATCGGCGTGACGGCCACGGGCGCCGGATTCTCGGGCCCGCGGCTGGCGCAGCCGGCGGAAAGCGCGGCCACGACGGTGATTGGCACTGCGAGTGCGAGTCTGTTCATCGAATCCTCCTGTTGGGTCGGCGCTGGAGACGTAGCAAGCGCCGTTCCGCTGCGATTCATTGACACTTCGAGCGCCACGGGTTTAGCTTAGGTCGATATCCAAGGGGAGATCACGATGAGCAAGCGCTTCATTGGCCTCGCCGTGCTGGCCGCGATGGTTTGCAGCGGTGCCCTCGCGCAGGCGCCGGCGTCAAAGACGCTCAAGATGCAATCGAGCTGGCCGGCGAGCAACACGCTGCAGGAGCACTTCAAGATCTTCGCCGAGCGCACTGAGAAGCTGACCCAGGGCAGCCTCAAGATCGACGCGATGCCCGCCGGGCAGATCGTGCCGGCCTTCGAGGTGCTCGATGCAACGCACAAGAAGGTGCTCGACGGCTGGCATTCCATCTCCTACTACTGGGTGGGCAAGAATCCTGCCGCGGCGCTTTTCGCCGCGCCGCCCGGCGGCCCCTTCGGGATGGATCACATGGATTACCTGGGCTGGCTCTACGTGGGCGGCGGACTGCAGATGTGGCGCGACTTCTACCAGAACGACCTCAAGCTGAACCTCATCGTGTGGCCCGCGCACCCGTCGAGCCCGCAGGCCTTCGGCTGGTTCAAGAAGCCGCTACGCAGCGTGGCGGACATCAAGGGCCTGAAATGCCGCCAGACCGGCCTTAACGCCGAGGTGTACGCCAAGATGGGCATGAGCGTGGTCAACATGGCCGGCGGCGAGATCGTGCCGGCCGCGCAGCGCGGCGTGATCGACTGTGCCGAGTGGGTGGGCGGAGTCGAGGACCTGCGCCTGGGTCTGCACACCGTGTTCAAGTACCATTACACCCCGGGGATGCACGAGAACAACTCGATCGGCGAGCTCGGCTTCAATCTCGACGTGTGGAAGAGTTTCACCCCGGCGCAGCAGGAGGCGGTCAACTCCGCGGTGAACGACACCTTCATCAGCTGGCTCACGCGCTGGCAGAAGCAGAACGCCGATGCGATCGAGGAGCTGATCAACAAGCACGGCGTGCAGATCCGGCGCACGCCGCCCGACATCCTGATCGCCTCGCTCAAGGCCTGGGACGAGGTCGCGGCCGAGAACTCGGCCAAGAGCCCGACTTTCAAGAAGGTTTACGAGTCGCAGCGCGCCTACGCCTCCAAGGTGGTGCCGGCGAAACGCTATATGTTCCCGCCGTACTCGTTCGCCGCGAACTACTACTGGCCGCAGGAGAGCGCGCAGGCCGCAGCGAAAAAAAATAAGTGAAGAAGCTGCTTGTCGCGGCGGCGCTCTGCTGCGCCGCAGCCGCTGGTCACGGGCAGGGCAACGTCACCCGCATCGTGGTGCCGTTCGCCGCGGGCGGGGTGCAGGACATCCTCGCCCGCGCGCTCAACGCCGAGCTCGGCGCGCAGCTCGGCCGCAGCGTCATCGTCGAGAACCGGCCCGGCGCCGGC
>DASYPG010000002.1:0-3121 GCA_036006885.1 Burkholderiales bacterium
GTGCGCTGAGCGCGCTCAACCGCCGCGGGCGACGGCCTCGAAATCGTCGTCGCCGCCGAGGAGGTAGTGCCCGAGGTGGCCCACCGCCTCGCTGAAGGCGCGCGGGGCGAGCTGGTACGCGACGCGCCCGAGGCGGCGCACGTTGGTGAGCTCCATCGCGACCTTGTTCGCGCCGTAGTCGGCCTTCATCTCGATCTCGCACGGCAGCGAGCCGGTGACGCTGAGTTCCGCGCGCAGCGCCTTGCCGGCGCCGTTCTTCGGCAGCGCGCGCTGCGTATAGGAGACCTTGAGGAGCTTCAGGTACTGCTCGCAGCGCTCGACGTCGTCTCCCACCAGCGTCACCGTGACGGCCGGCTTCGGGGTGATGCGAAAGCGCAGGCAAATGCGCCCGGGCACGCTCTGGCCTTCGAGCGCGCGCGGCTGGCTTTCGACCGCGGCCTCCGAGATCGACACCTTGGGCAGCCGGCCGAGGTAGAGGAATTCGTAAGGCCGCGCGGCCGCGGGGCGCACCGAGTTGAGCTGCTGCGCCAGGCCGGTGAGCTGCTGCAGGGCGGCGCGCATCGCAGCGTCGAGCTCGCCGGTCGCGGCCGCCGCCGGATTCTGGCGCGAGCGCTCGAAGGCCTCGCGCTCGCGCGCCCGCTCCTCGCCCCAGCGGCGCATCTGGTCTTCCTTCCTGCGCTGCTGAGCTTCCTCGTCGTGCAGGCGCTCCTGCTCCTCGAGGTCGTACTGCTCGACGAACTTGTCGAGGTCGTTGATGAGCTGCGTGTGCACCGCGTCCACGCGCACGCCGCTCGAGTGCCCGCCCGACGGTTCTCCGGCGAGCGCAAGCCGCGCGGGAGTCGAGCGCGGCTGAATGTTGCGGAAATCGCGCAGCTCGCGCGCCATTTCGCCCGCCCGCGTGTAGCGCTCGGCGGCCTTCTTCGCCAGCGCCCGGTCCACGATGTGCTCGAAGGGCGCCGGCACGCTCGGGTCCACCTCGCGCACCGGCGGGTGCGGCGTGCTCGCGATGCGGTTCATGAGCGCGAAGATGGTGGTGTCGCCCTCGTGCTCGAACGGCGTGCGCTTGGTGAGGAGCTCGTACAGCACCACGCCGAGCGAGAAGATGTCGGAGCGCGGGTCGATCGGCGCGCCGGTCACCTGCTCGGGCGACATGTAGCGCGGCGAGCCGAGCGCCGTGCCGTTTCCCGTGATGGTGGAGGCCGGCACGTAGGCGACCCCGAAATCGGTCAGCCTGACCCGCCCGGCGTTGTCGACCATGATGTTGGCCGGCTTCACGTCGCGATGCACGATGTTGTGCTGCTGCGCCATGTCGAGCGCATCGGCCACCTGCGCGATGACGTTGGCGATGGTGTTGAACGCGAGGCGCTGCGGGTGCTTGAGGACCTGCAGCAGCGAATGGCCGTTCAGGAGCTCCATGGCGATGTAGGCGATGCCGTCCTGCTCGCCGACGTCGTAGATGGTGACGATGTTCGGATGGGAGAGCCGCCCGGCCGAGCGCGCCTCGCGGATGAAGCGCTCGCGCACCTCCTCCATGACCTCCGTTGGAAGGTCCGGCAGCAGCGTCTTGATCGCCACTTCCCGCTCGATGAGCGGATCGAGCGCGCGGTAGACGGCGCCCATCGCCCCTCGCCCCAGCTCACCCAGGATGCGGTAACGGCCCAGCGTTTTCAGGTCCACCGAAGTTCCTGCGCAGCCTGATTATGGTTTGTCACCATTCTAAGGCCGGCAGGGCGGAAATGCGCGGCCGAACTCGAGGCGGCCGGTCGCGCGCGGAAAAACTTACAAACCGCGTGTGCGACATTTTTGGCGCTGACCTATGGTGGTGAACGGCGTGCACATCCTCGAAAACCTGAAGCTCGACGAGCTGGTGGCGAAGAAGGCCTACGAGTTCGCCTTCGCCATGCAGCCGCTCAAGATCCAGGGCGGCACCGGCTCGACGGTGTCGCCGGTCGCGATCCGCTAGCCGATCGGCTTCACTGTAAAAGCGCGGCGGGCTCCACCCGGTTCTCGACCTCTTGCACGCCCGGCACCGCGCGCGCGGCCGCGACCGCTGCGCGTACGGCGTCGGGGTCTTCGGCGATGCCCTTGAGCACGACCGCGCCGTCCGTGCACTCGACGCGCACGCCGTGGATGTTCGCCCGCTCGAGCGCCTCGGTGACATTGCGCGCGAGCGCGGCATCGTCAGGATTGAATCCGAGGCTGGCGAGCATGTAGTCCACCGCCTGAGCGACCTCGGCGTCCGAGAGCTGGAGGAATCCGGCTCTCGGGCCCATCGCGGTCCCCGGAACCCCGCGGATAGCCGAGCGCACCAGCGCCTCGCGTCCCTTCGAAAAGCGCGCGCTCCAGTCCTCGCGCATGTCGATGCGCGGCGCCTTGTCGGCCCCGGCGTCGTGGCACATCGCGCACTTGTCGCGGTAGACCGCCTCGCCGGTTTCGGCGGCGGCGCAGTTCCAAGCGAGTGCGAAAGTCATGATGGCGACGGCCAACTTCATGCCGTATTGTAGGCGCATGCTCGACCTTCTCATCCGCGGCGCGTCGATCGTCGACGGCACCGGGAGATCCGCTTTTCGGGCGGACGTGGGGGTTTTGCAAGGGAAGGTCGTTGAGATCGGAAAGGCGTCGTCTGCCGCCCGGACGGTGATCGACGCCGGCGGCCTCGCGCTGATGCCAGGCATCGTCGACGTGCATACGCACTACGACGCGCAGATCACCTGGGACCCGACGCTGTCGCCCTCGGTGTCGCTCGGCGTGACCACCGCGATCCTCGGCAACTGCGGCTTCGGCATCGCGCCCTGCCCGGCGGCCCTGCGCGAGACCATGGTGAAGAACCTCTCGGTGGTGGAGGGCATGGACCTCGAAGCGCTGCTGCAGGGCACGCGCTGGAATTTCGAGACCTTCGCCGAGTATCTCGATGTCCTGGAGCAGGCCCGGCCGTATGCCAACGTCGGCGTGCTCGCCGGACATTCGACCATCCGCACGGCGGTGATGGGCGAGGCGGCCTCGACCCGTGCGCAGCCCACGCCCGAGGAGCTCGCGGCGATGAAGTCGATGGTGCGCGAGGCGCTGCGCGCCGGCGCGGCCGGCTTCGCTTCGTCGTTCTCGCCGAACCACAGCGGCTGGG
>DASYPG010000003.1:0-11082 GCA_036006885.1 Burkholderiales bacterium
CACGCTGTCCAGGTCGGTGATCACCAGGCGCTGCTTGCCCTTGGTGTCCTTGCCGAAGCTCACTGTGCCGGTGACTTCCGCGAGGATCCCGGCGTCCTTGGGCGAGCGCGCCTCGAACAGCTCCGCCACCCGCGGCAGGCCACCCGTGATGTCGCGCGTCTTGGAGACTTCCTGCGGGATACGGGCGAGCACTTCGCCCACCAGCACCTGCTGGCCGTCGCGCACCGCGATCACCGCGCCTACCGGGAAGCTGATGTTCACGGCATGGTCGGTGCCGGCGATGCGGACTTCGTCGCCCGCTTCGTTGATGAGCTTCACCGACGGACGCTGGCCCTTGCTCGCGGCCGTGGTGCGGCGCTTGGCGTCGATGACCACGAGGGTCGAGAGGCCGGTGACGTCGTCGATCTGCTTGGCGACGGTCGCGCCTTCCTCCACGTGCTCGAACTTCACCGTGCCCGCGTACTCGGTGATGATCGGGCGGTGGTGCGGATCCCAGACGGCGAGCTGCTTGCCCGCGCGCACCTGGTCGCCGTCGGAGGCCTGCAGCGTGGCGCCGTACGGCACCTTGTGCCGCTCGCGCTCCCGGTTGTTGTCGTCGGCGATCATGACTTCGCCCGAGCGGCTGATCACCACCTTGTCGCCCTTGGCATTGGACAAATATCGCATCGTGGGCGTAAAGCGCACCGTGCCCGCGGACTTCGCTTCGACATGGCTCTGCACAGCGGTCCGGGAGGCCGCGCCGCCGATGTGGAAGGTGCGCATGGTGAGCTGAGTGCCCGGCTCGCCGATCGACTGCGCCGCGATCACGCCGATCGCTTCGCCGACGTTTACCAGCGAGCCGCGCCCGAGATCGCGCCCGTAGCACTTGGCGCACACACCCCAGCGCGTGTCGCAGGAGAGCGGCGTGCGCACCTTGACCTCGTCGATGCCGAGGTTGTCGATCGCATCGACCGCGTCCTCGTCGATCACGGTGCCTGCGGGCATCAGTACGTCCTGCGTCTCCGGGTGCGGCAGGTCGACCGTCAGCACGCGGCCGAGGATGCGCTCGCGCAGCGCCTCGACCACCTCGCCGCCCTCGACCAGCGCCTTCATGGAAACGCCGTTCTGCGTGCCGCAGTCGTCCTCCGTGACCACCAGGTCCTGAGTCACGTCCACCAGGCGCCGCGTCAGGTAGCCGGAGTTGGCGGTCTTGAGCGCGGTGTCGGCGAGACCCTTGCGCGCGCCGTGCGTGGAGATGAAGTACTGCAGCACGTTCAGGCCTTCGCGGAAGTTCGCCGTGATCGGCGTCTCGATGATCGAGCCGTCGGGCTTGGCCATCAGGCCGCGCATGCCGGCGAGCTGCCGGATCTGCGCCGCCGAGCCGCGCGCGCCGGAGTCGGCCATCATGTAGATGGAGTTGAACGCCTCCTGCTTCACCTTCTTGCCGTGGCGGTTCTCGACATCTTCCTGACCGAGCTGCTCCATCATGACTTTTCCGACCTGCTCGCCGCAGCGCGACCAGATGTCGACCACCTTGTTGTAGCGCTCGCCCGCGGTGACCAGACCCGAGGTGTACTGGACCTCGATCTCCTTCACTTCGGTCTCGGCGTCGCGGATAAGCTGCGGCTTCTGCGTCGGGATCTGCATGTCGTTCACGCCGAAGCTGATGCCGGCGCGCGTGGCGATGGTGAACCCCGCCTGCATGAGCTTGTCGGCGAAGATCACCGTCTCGCGCAGGCCGCAGCGGCGGAAGCCGATGTTGATCAGGCGCGAGATCTCCTTCTTCTTGAGCGGCTTGTTGAGCAGCTCGAAGGACAGCCCGACTGGCAGGATCTCGGAGAGCAGGGAGCGGCCGACGGTGGTCTCGTAGCGGGTGATCTTTTCCTTGATCTCGCCGTCCTCGCCGTGCTCCTTCTCCTTGATGCGCACCCAGACGCGCGCGTGGATGTCCACCTGGCGCGAATCGTAGGCGCGGTGCACCTCGGCGAGGTCGGCGAAGCTCATGCCCTCGCCTTTCGCGTTCACGTGCTCGCGCGTGGCGTAGTACAGGCCGAGCACGATGTCCTGCGACGGCACGATGATAGGCTCGCCGTTGGCGGGCGAGAGCACGTTGTTCGAGGCAAGCATGAGCGTGCGCGCCTCCATCTGCGCCTCGAGCGACAGCGGCACGTGGACCGCCATCTGGTCGCCGTCGAAGTCGGCGTTGAACGCCGCACACACCAGCGGGTGGAGCTGGATCGCCTTACCCTCGATCAGCACCGGCTCGAACGCCTGGATGCCCAGGCGGTGCAGCGTCGGCGCCCGGTTCAGCATCACCGGGTGCTCGCGGATCACTTCCTCGAGGATGTCCCATACCTCGGGCACTTCCTGCTCCACGAGGCGCTTGGCCGCCTTGATGGTCGTCGCGAGGCCGAGCAGCTCCAGCTTGTTGAAGATGAAGGGCTTGAACAGCTCCAGCGCCATCTTCTTCGGCAGGCCGCACTGGTGGAGCTTGAGCTGCGGCCCGACCACGATCACCGAGCGGCCCGAGTAGTCGACGCGCTTGCCGAGCAGGTTCTGGCGGAAGCGGCCGCCCTTGCCCTTGATCATGTCGGCGAGCGACTTCAGCGGACGCTTGTTCGCCCCGGTCATCGCCTTGCCGCGCCTGCCGTTGTCGAGCAGCGAGTCGACCGCCTCCTGGAGCATGCGCTTCTCGTTCCGGACGATGATCTCCGGCGCTTTGAGCTCGAGCAGCCTCTTCAGCCTGTTGTTCCTGTTGATGACGCGCCTGTACAAGTCATTTAGGTCACTGGTGGCGAAGCGCCCACCATCCAGGGGAACGAGAGGCCGAAGCTCCGGCGGCAGCACCGGCAGCACTTCCATGATCATCCAGTCGGGCTTGATGTTGGAGGCCTTGAACCCCTCGAGCACCTTCAACCGCTTGGCGTACTTCTTGATCTTGGCGTCGCTCGAGGTCGCCTCGAGCTCCTTGCGCAGCTCGTCGAGCTGTTTGTTGAGGTCGAGCGAGCGCAGCAGCGCCCGGATGCCCTCGGCACCCATCGCGGCAGAGAAGTCATCGCCGAACTCCTCGACCTTCGCGAGGTAGTCGTCCTCGGTGAGGAGTTGGGTGCGCTTGAGCGGCGTGAGGCCCGGGTCGGTGACGACATAGGCCTCGAAGTACAGCACGCGCTCGATGTCGCGCAGCGTCATGTCGAGCACCAGGCCCAGGCGCGACGGCAGCGACTTCAGGAACCAGATGTGCGCGGTCGGGGACGCGAGCTCGATATGCCCCATCCTTTCCCTTCTTACTTTTGCGAGGGTGACCTCGACGCCGCACTTCTCACAAATAACGCCGCGGTGCTTGAGGCGCTTGTACTTGCCGCAAAGGCACTCGTAGTCCTTGATCGGCCCGAAGATCTTGGCGCAGAACAGGCCGTCGCGCTCGGGCTTGAAGGTGCGGTAGTTGATGGTCTCGGGCTTCTTCACCTCGCCGTAGGACCACGAGCGGATCTTCTCGGGCGAAGCGAGCCCGATCTTGATCGCATCGAACTCCTCGTCCTGCTGGACCTGCTTGAAGAGCTCAAGTAGCGCTTTCATCAGAACCTCTCCAGATCGATGTCGATGCCCAGGGAGCGGATTTCCTTCACCAGCACGTTGAAAGACTCGGGCATGCCCGCGTCGATCTTGTGATCGCCCTTGACGATGTTCTCGTACACCTTGGTGCGGCCGGTGATGTCGTCGGACTTGACCGTGAGCATCTCCTGCAGCGTGTACGCCGCGCCGTAGGCTTCCAGCGCCCACACTTCCATCTCGCCGAAGCGCTGGCCGCCGAACTGCGCCTTGCCGCCGAGCGGCTGCTGGGTGACGAGGCTGTACGGTCCGGTCGAACGCGCGTGCATTTTGTCGTCGACCAGGTGATGCAGCTTCAGCACGTGCATGTAGCCGACGGTTACCTCGCGGTCGAAGGCTTCGCCGGTGCGCCCGTCGAAGAGCTTCACTTGCCCGGAAACCGGCAGGCCGGCGAGCTGCAGCATGGCGTTGATCTCGGCTTCGGCCGCGCCGTCGAACACCGGCGTCGCGAAGGGCACACCCTCCTTGAGGTTTTGCGCGAGCTGCAGCACTTCGTCGTCGGTCAGCTTCGAGACCTCTTCTTCCTTGCCGCTGTAGATGCTCTCGAGGATTTTCCTCACCTCGGCGATCACGACCTTCTGCTGATGCTTGACCAGCTCGCCGATGCGGTGGCCAAGGCCCTTGGCCGCCCACCCCAGATGGGTTTCGAGGATCTGGCCGACGTTCATCCGCGAAGGCACGCCCAGCGGATTGAGCACGATGTCGACCGGGGTGCCGTTGGCCATGTGCGGCATGTCTTCGACCGGCGTGATTTTCGAGATCACGCCCTTGTTGCCGTGGCGCCCGGCCATCTTGTCGCCCGGCTGCAGGCGGCGCTTCACCGCGACGTACACCTTCACCATCTTCAGCACGCCCGGCGGCAGCTCGTCGCCCTGGGTCAGCTTCTTGCGCTTGGCTTCGAACATGGCGTCGAATTCCCTGCGCTTCTGCGCGAGCGACTCCTTCAGGCCCTCCACCTGAGCGGCCGAGTCCTCGGCCGAGAGGCGGATATCGAACCAGTCGTAGCGCTCGACGCTCTGCAGGTACTCCTTGGTGACCTTGGTGCCTTTCGCCAGGCGCTTGGGGCCGCCGTTGGCGGTCTTGTTGGTGAGCAGGCGCTCGAGGCGCTCGAAGGTGTCGGATTCGACGATCCGCATCTGGTCGGCAAGGTCGGTCTTGTAGCGCTTGAGCTCGTCCTCGATGATCGACTGGCTCCTCTTGTCGCGCTCGATGCCCTCGCGGGTGAACACCTGGACGTCGATCACCGTGCCGCTGATGCCCGAGGGCACCCGCAGCGAGGTGTCCTTCACGTCGCTCGCTTTTTCTCCGAAGATCGCGCGCAGGAGCTTCTCTTCGGGCGTGAGCTGGGTCTCACCCTTGGGCGTGACCTTGCCGACGAGCACGTCACCCGCCTCGACCTCGGCGCCGATGTAGACGATGCCGGATTCATCGAGCCGGGCGAGCTGGGCTTCCGAAAGATTCGAGATGTCCCGGGTAATTTCCTCCGGGCCCAATTTCGTATCCCGCGCCACGACGGTCAGCTCCTCGATGTGGATCGAGGTGAAGCGGTCTTCGCCCACCACGCGCTCGCTGATCAGGATCGAGTCTTCGAAGTTGTAACCGTTCCATGGCATGAACGCCACCATCATGTTCTGGCCGAGCGCGAGCTCGCCGAGATCGGTGGAAGCGCCGTCGGCGATGACGTCGCCCTTGGCGATCTTCTCGCTCTGCTTCACGATCGGGCGCTGGTTGATGTTGGTGTTCTGGTTCGAGCGCGTGTACTTGGTGAGCTTGTAGATGTCGACGCCGACGTCGCCCGGCACCGTCTCGTCGTCGTTCACGCGCACCACCATGCGGTTCGCGTCCACGTAGTCGACCACTCCGCCGCGCAGCGCAATGACGCAGGTGCCCGAGTCGACCGCCGCGGTGCGCTCGACGCCCGTGCCGACGAGCGGCTTCTCGGGGCGCAGGCAGGGAACCGCCTGGCGCTGCATGTTGGAGCCCATGAGGGCGCGGTTCGCGTCGTCGTGCTCGAGGAACGGAATGAGCGAGGCCGCCACCGACACGATCTGCGACGGCGCCACGTCCATGTGCTGCACTTCCTCGGGCGACTTCAGCTCGAACTCGTTCTTGAAGCGGCACGACACCAGGGTGTCGGTGAGCTTGCCCGCCTTGTCGATCGAGGCGTTCGCCTGCGCGATGACGTAGTTGCCCTCCTCGATCGCCGAGAGGTACACGATCTCGTTGGTGACCTTGCTGTCCTTCACCTTCCGGTACGGGGTTTCCAGGAAGCCGTACTTGTTGGTGCGGGCGTACAGCGCGAGCGAGTTGATCAGGCCGATGTTCGGCCCTTCCGGGGTCTCGATCGGGCACACCCGGCCGTAGTGGGTCGGATGCACGTCGCGGACCTCGAAGCCCGCCCGTTCCCGCGTCAAACCGCCCGGTCCTAGTGCACTTACCCTTCTCTTATGGGTAATTTCCGAGAGCGGGTTCGTCTGGTCCATGAACTGCGACAGCTGGCTCGAGCCGAAGAACTCCTTGATCGCGGCCGAGATCGGCTTGGCGTTGATCAGGTCGTGCGGCATCAGGTTCTCGGACTCCGCCTGCGACAGGCGCTCCTTCACTGCCCTCTCGACACGCACCAGGCCGGCCCTGAACTGGTTCTCCGCCAGCTCGCCCACCGAGCGCACGCGGCGGTTGCCGAGGTGGTCGATGTCGTCGATCTCGCCGCGGCCGTTCCGCAGCTCGACGAGGATGCGGATCACCTCGACGATGTCCTTCGGCGAGAGCGTCAGGCGCTGCTCGATCCTCACCTCGAGCTTCTGCTTGTCGATGCCCTTGCCCTTGAGGTCCTGGAACATCTTGTCGACCGCGGCGTGCGCCTCGGCCTCGCTCGAGATGCCCTCCAGGCTCACCTTGCCGAGCGAGAGCTCGGCCGCGTGATTGAAGTACTTGCGCAGCTCCTCTTCGGCCTCCTTCGGCAGCGCGATGCCGCGGAAGCGCAGCTGCCAGCTGGTCTCGTGCGGCGCGCCGATGCGGCGGTTGAACTTCATGCGGCCGACCGCCGACAGGTCGTAGCGCTCCTCGGCGAAGAACAGCCCGTTGAAGAGCGCCTCCACCGCGTCCTCCGTCGGCGGCTCGCCGGGCCGCATCATGCGGTAGATGGCGACGCGCGCCGCCTGCATGTCGGCGGTCTCGTCCGCGCGCAGGGTCTGCGACATGTAGGGGCCCTGGTCCAGATCGTTGGTAAAGAGGGTCTGGATCTTGCCGACCTTGGCTTCGCGCAGCTGCGCGAGCAGGGTCTCGGTGATCTCGTCGTTCGCGCTGGCGAGGATCTCGCCGGTGTCGGGGCTGACCACGTTGTGCGCCAGGGTTTCGCCCAGGATGAACTCGTCGGGTGCGCTGATGCGCTTGATGCCGGCCGACTCCATGTCGCGGATGTGCTTGACCGTGATGCGCTTGTCCTTCGCGACGAGCGTGTTGCCCGCCTTGTCCTTGATGTCGAAGCGCGCCACCTCGCCGCGCAGGCGCTCGGGCACCACTTCGAACTCCGCGCCGGTCGGCTTGATGTGGAAGCTGTCGAAGTCGAAGAACTCGGCGAGGATGCGCGCCGGGCTGTAGCCCAGCGCCTTCAGCAGGATCGTGACCGGCATCTTGCGCCGCCGGTCGACGCGGAAGAACACGATGTCCTTGGGGTCGAACTCGAAGTCGAGCCAGGAGCCGCGGTAAGGGATGACCCGCGCCGAGAACAACAGCTTCCCGGAGGAATGCGTCTTGCCGCGGTCGTGCTCGAAGAACACGCCCGGCGAGCGGTGCAGCTGCGACACGATCACCCGCTCGGTGCCGTTGATGATGAAGGAGCCGGTGGTGGTCATGAGCGGGATCTCGCCCATGTAGACTTCCTGCTCCTTCACTTCCTTGGTGGTCGGCTTGGGGGCGTCCTTGTCCAGGATCACCAGGCGCACCTTGGCGCGCAGCGGGCTCGCATAGGTGAGGCCGCGCTGCTGGCACTCCTTGACGTCGAAAGGCGGCTCGCCCAGAAAGTAGCTGACGAATTCCAGCCGCGCGTTCCCGGAATGGCTGGTGATCGGGAAGATCGAGCTAAACGCCGCCTGCAGCCCTTCGTTCCGGCGCCCCTCGGGCGACACGTGCGCCTGGAGGAAGCCGGTGTAGGACTCGAGTTGGGTCGCGATGAGGAACGGCGTCTTCTGGACGATCGCCCGCTTCGCGAAGCTCTTGCGGATGCGTTTACGCTCGGTCAACGAATAGGTCATGAAGGCTCCTGGCCGCCACTGGAGAAGAGGACAAAGGAAAAACCCTCCGCTATATGAGGGTTCTTGCCTTGTCCTTCGGTTCTCGGGGAGGGTCTGTGAGACCCGCCCCGGGTTCCGAAGTTCCTTGTTTTGATTACTTGATCTCCGCCTTGGCGCCGGCGTCGGTCAATTTCTTGAGGACTGCGTCGGCCTCGGCCTTCGCGACGCCCTCCTTCACCGCCTTGGGGGCGCCGTCGACCAGGTCCTTGGCCTCCTTCAGGCCGAGGCTCGTCACTTCGCGCACCGCCTTGATGACGTTCACCTTGTTGTCGCCGGCCGCGTTCAGCATGACCGTGAACTCGGTCTGCTCTTCTTTCGGCGCCGCCGCAGCCACGCCGCCCGCCGCCGGACCGGCGAGCGCCACGGCTGCCGCCGCGGAGACGCCGAACTTCTCTTCCATGTCCTTGATGAGCTGCGAGAGCTCCAGGACGGTCATCTTGCCGATCTCTTCCAGAATCTGTGCTCGTTCCATTGCGCTTGTTCCTCTAAAAATAGGTTCCTGATTCTTTGATTAAGCGGCGGTCTTTTCCCGCTGTTCCTTCAGCGCGGCCAGGGTGCGGACGAACTTGCCGGGCACCTCGTTCATGGTGCGTACCAGCTTGGCCACCGGCGCCTGCATCGTGCCCATCAGCTTCGCCAGCAGCTCGTCGCGGCTGGGCAGCAGCGCGAGCGCCTTGATGTCCTTTGCGGACATCAGGCTGTTCGGCATGGCGCCGGCCTTGATGACGAAGTGCTCGTTGTCCTTGGCGAACTCCGACAGCACCTTCGCGCCCGCGACCGGATCCTGGGAAATGCCGTACA
The DNA here is from genome assembly GCA_036006885.1 of Burkholderiales bacterium. GTDB lineage: Bacteria > Pseudomonadota > Gammaproteobacteria > Burkholderiales > SG8-39 > SCGC-AG-212-J23. The sequence goes on from DASYPG010000003.1 coordinate 8,682, forward strand.
TCAGCGGGCCGACCATCTGGTCGGACAGCTTCTCGAACGGCGTACCCTGGACGGCCCTGCGCGCGAGGGTGTTTTTCAGCACCCGCAGGTACAGCCCCGATTTCCGCGCCTTCGACCTGAGCTGCGTGACGCGCCCGACGTCGAGGCCGCGGTACTCCGCGACGATGACGGCCTGCGCGCCCTTCAGCTTGGCCGAGACTTCGGAGACCATCGCTTGCTTCTGCTCCAGACTAAGACCCAAGGTCTAACCTCCTTCCGGCTAATACGATTTGAACGGCCGTTTTCTGGCCGTCCATTTGCACGGCGACCCTGAATCCAGGAACCGCCGTCTGCGCAGGGCACGAACGAATTAAGTTCGGGGCATCTTTCACCCCTCACCCCTGCGGTCTTTGACGACAACTGCCACCAAAGTCATTGTTGTGCCGAGAGCGAGGCGGGGTCGACCTTCACGCCGACGCCCATCGTGCTCGACACCGAAAGCTTCTTCAAAAAGATCCCTTTTGTAGCGGCGGGCTTGGCCTTGTTCAGGGCGTCGACCAGCGCCGCGAGATTGTCGCGCAGCTGCTCCGGCGTGAACGAGGCGCGCCCGATCGTGCACTGGACGATGCCCGCCTTGTCGGCGCGGAACTGCACCTGGCCGCCCTTGGCGTTCTTCACCGCGGCCGCCACGTCGGGCGTCACGGTGCCGACCTTCGGATTGGGCATCAGGCCGCGCGGGCCGAGGATCTGGCCGAGCTGGCCCACCACCCGCATCGCCTCCGGCGCCGCGATCACCACGTCGAAGTCCATCTTGCCCGCCTTCACCTGCTCGGCGAGATCCTCCATGCCGACGATGTCGGCGCCGGCGGACTTGGCTGCCGTGGCCTTGTCGCCGGGCGCGAACACCGCGACGCGCACCGCCTTGCCGGTGCCGGAGGGCAGCACCACCGAGCCGCGCACGGTCTGGTCGCCCTTCTTCGCATCGATGCCCAGGTTCACCGCCACATCGACGGCCTCGTCGAACTTGGCGGTCGCGGTCTCCTTCACCAGCTTCATCGCGTCGAGCGCCGGATAGGACTTGGCGTGGTCGACCTTCTTGGCGAACGCCTTCCTGCGTTTGGAAACGTGCGGCATCTACATGCCCTCCACGATCACGCCCATCGAGCGGGCGCTGCCCGCGACGATGCGCATCGCCGCCTCGAGATCCGTGGCATTGAGGTCCGGCAGCTTCTGCTTGGCGATCTCCTCGACCTGCTTGCGCGTGATCTTGCCCACCTTGTCGGTGTGCGGCCGTGCGCTGCCCGACTCGATGCCCGCGGCCTTCTTGATGAGCACCGTGGTCGGCGGCGTCTTGATGATGAAGCTGAAGCTCTTGTCCGCGTAGGCCGTGATCACGACCGGCAGCGGCAGGCCCGGCTCGACCTTCTGCGTCTGGGCGTTGAAGGCCTTGCAGAACTCCATGATGTTGAGACCGCGCTGGCCGAGGGCCGGCCCGATGGGCGGCGACGGGTTCGCTTTCCCGGCCGGTACTTGAAGCTTGATAAAACCGACGACTTTCTTTGCCACGCTTCTCTCCTATGTGGGTTCAGACGGACACCGGCTCAGATTTGGAAAATGAGCGGTGCCCTCCCCGACTGGTTATGCCTTTTCGACTTGCCCGAATTCGAGCTCCACGGGGGTCGAACGTCCAAAAATCGTGACCGCCACGCGCAGGCGGCTCTTCTCGTAGTTCACGTCCTCCACCGTCCCCTGGAAGTCGGTGAACGGGCCGTCCTTCACGCGCACCATCTCGCCCACCTCGAACAGCACCTTGGGCTTGGGCTTCTCCACCCCCTCGCGCATCTGCTGCATGATCGCGTCGACTTCCTTCTCGGGAATCGGCGCCGGCTTGTTCGCGGTGCCGCCGACGAAGCCGGTCACCTTGTTCGTGTTCTTGACGAGGTGCCAGGTGTCGTCGTTCATCTCCATCTCGACCAGCACGTAGCCCGGGAAGAACTTGCGCTCGGACATGTGCTTCTGCCCGCCCTTCATCTCGACCACTTCCTCGACCGGCACCAGGATCTTGCCGAACTTGTCCTGCATTCCCGCGCGCATGATGCGGTCCTCCAATGCGCGCTGCACCGACTTCTCGAAGCCGGAATAAGCGTGCACCACGTACCAACGCTTATTTCCTGTCGCCGTCGCGTTCATGTCTTCTTCCATCCGAGGAGCAGGTCGTACAGCACCCACTCGAGTGTCTTGTCGCTGATCCATAGGAATACCGCCATCACCAGCACGAACGCAAAGACCGCCGCGGTCGTCTGTATCGTTTCCTTGCGCGTGGGCCATACCACCTTCTTCACTTCGGCCCAGGACTCGAGCGCAAAGATGAGGAACTGCTTTCCGGGCGCGGACAACCACGCCACCGCCGCACCGGCGGCCA
>DASYPG010000004.1:0-2208 GCA_036006885.1 Burkholderiales bacterium
GGCCGCCGACTCGGTCGTGCTGGCGCTCGGACAGGACGTCGATCTCTCCCTCCTCGACAACGTGCCGGGCATCGAAAAGAGCGACGGCACGGTGCGCGTGGGCGCCAACATGATGACCGGTCACCTCGGCATCTTCGCCGGCGGGGACATGGTGCCCTCCGAGCGCACCGTCACCGTTGCGGTCGGCCACGGCAAGAAGGCGGCCAGGCATATTGACGCGTGGCTGAAGGGCGGGACCTACTCGAAAGCGCCGGCTCACGAAGCCGCGACGTTCGACAAGCTCAATACCTGGTATTACTCCGACGCCCCGAAGACGATGCGCCCGACGCTCGACGCGATCCGCCGCCAGTCGAGCTTCGACGAAGTGCAGGGCGGCCTGGACGAGTCGAACGCCCTCTTCGAGGCGCGTCGTTGCTTCTCTTGCGGTAACTGCTTCGAGTGCGACAACTGCTACGGCGTGTGCCCCGACAACGCCGTGATCAAGCTGGGACCCGGCAAGCGCTTCCAGTTCAACTATGATTACTGCAAGGGCTGCGGCCTGTGCGCAGCGGAGTGCCCGTGCGGAGCGATCGAGATGGTTCCGGAAGAGGTCTGAGATGAGCGCGTACGTGATCGGAGAGATCGAGGTGACCGACTCGGCGGTCTACGAGGACTACCGCAAGCAGGTGGCAGCGACGGTGCAGAAATACGACGGCAAATTCGTCGTGCGCGGCGGCAAGGTCGAGGCGCTCGAGGGCGGATGGTTGCCCCGGCGGCTGGTGATGCTCGAATTCCCGTCGATGGAGCAGGCGCAGAAGTGGTATCGCTCGAGCGAGTACGCGCCGCTCATCGCGCTGCGCCAGCGCGCCTCGCGCGGCAAGCTGGTGCTGGTCGAGGGCGCCTAGCCGAGACGCTAAGGCGCTAGCCGAGCCTATCGGCGAGCTCGACGAAGTCGGCCGCAGCCAGGTCGACGCAGCTCCGGTCGGGTTCGAGGTTCGTCGTCTGCCCGGGCCCGTGCTCGAGCGGCCGGGCGACGAACGCGGTGGCGAGGCCCTGCGCCTTGGCCGCCTTGAGATCAGGGTTGTGCGCGGCCACCATCATCACCTGCGCCGGCGCCAGACCGAGCTGGCGGCACGAGACGAGATAGGCCTCGGGCATGGGCTTGTACGCGCGCGCGGTCTCGGCGCCGAGGATGCAGTCCCACGGCAGGCCGGCGCGCTTCGCCATGTTCACCATCAGCGCGATGTTGCCGTTGGAGCACGGCGCGATGATGCGCGAGCGCTTCAGCCGCCCGAGGCCCTCGCGCACGTCGGGCCACGGATCGAGCCGGTGCCAGGCCCGGCTCATGTGGTCGATGTCCGCTTCCGACAAGCCCGAAATGCGATAACGCTCGACGAGCTTGACCAGGCTTTCGCGGTGGAGGACATCGAGGATGGTGAACGCGCGCCGCCCGGAGCGCACTTCGTCCATCGCAGGCTGGTAGAGCTTGCGCCATTCGACCGCGAACTCGAGCCAGTCGACGCCTTCGATGTCCCTGCGGCGCGCGAACTCCTGCAGGTCGCGGGTCACGCTGTTGCGCCAGTCGACCACGGTGCCGAACACGTCGAACAGGCAGGCCTTGATGTCGGAAGCGACCATTGCGTTCTAACTCCAGGGTCCGCTCAGCGCTTGCGCGGGCTGCGCGATCGACTGGAAGCGCATCACGTGCACCGCGTTGCGTCCCTTGTGGCTGAGGAGCGGCATCAGGCCGGCGCCCAGGATCGCCTCGGCGGCGCGATCGACCAGGGCGACTTCGGCACAAGGCTGCAGGTTCTTCCCGCCCCCGTCGTCATGGATATGCGCCGGCAGATTCTCGACCTCGAGCTCGTCGCCCGGCTCCATCTCCCAGCCGCGTGAGGCGAAGGCACGGCCGATCAGCAAAGCGCACGCGAGCGCGCCGTTACCCCAGAGATAGGATGCGTGCTCGCGTCGCGGCGCGAGCTCCTCGAACGGGAACGATTCCACCGGATCGCTCGACTTGCCGTACGGCAGGCGTAGCAGCATGCGCGGCAGCGTAAGGCCGATCCAAGGCGCCACTGCGCTCTTGCGCAGAGCGCTCCAGCGCTCGGCCGCGCCCGCGGCCGGAGTCCAGTCGCGCGGATCCGGCGTGGCGGCGATCGACCCGCAGCCGAGCAGCTCCGGCTCGGCCGCCGCAAGGAAGGGCGCGCCGGCATGCGACGCGACCGCGCC
>DASYPG010000005.1:0-2218 GCA_036006885.1 Burkholderiales bacterium
CCAGCAGATTCTCGGGGATGGCCGCGCAGTTGATCGCCACGAAGCGGCCGTCCCGGCGGGGCGACAGGCCATGCACGGCGCGGGCGAGGAGCTCCTTGCCGGTGCCGGATTCCCCAAGCAGCAGCACCGTGGCGTTGGTGCCGGCGACTTTCTCGACGGTGCCGCAGACCTTCAGCATCTGCGGATCGCGGGTCAGCAGCTCGCCCAGCACCCCGGGGCTGCGCGTTGCCTGGAGCTTGCGGTTCTCGGCCTGCAGCTCGTGCAGGCGAAACGCGCGCTCGATCATCAGCGAGAGCAGCTCCGGCTGGAAGGGCTTGGAATAGAAGTCGTAGGCGCCAAGGCCGATCGCCTTCAGGGCGTTGTCGTGTTCGTTCTGCCCGGTAAGCACGATGACCTTGGTATCCGGAGCCGTAGCGAGGATGTCCTGCAGGAGCTGGAAACCCTCGGTCGGCTCGTCGGGATGCGGCGGCAGCCCGAGGTCCATGGTCACCACGGCGGGCCGGTGGCGCCGGAGCTGCGCCAGGGCCTCGTCCCGGTCGCCGCAGGACACCGGCGCGTATTGCTCGAACGCCCAGGTCATCTGCGTCAGGAGCGCGGGATCGTCCTCGACGATCAGCAAAGGGGTCTTCTCGCTCATGCCGCCATCGCTCCGTCGCGCTGCAGGGGAAACATCAGCCTGAATCGCGTGCCGGCGCCGAGCCGGCTGTCGACCTCGACGCGGCCCCCCATGTCCTTGGCGTACTGCGCGACCTCGAAAGCACCGATTCCCATGCCGTTCCCTTTCGTGGTCTGGAATGGCCGGAAGAGGCGCTCGCGCACGAACGCCTCGCTCATGCCGCATCCCGAATCGGCGACCTCGATCACTGCATCCCTGCCTTCGGCCGCGACGCTGATACGCACCTCTCCCGACTGCTGGGTGGCATCGATGGCGTTCTGCACCAGGTGGCCCAGAACGCGCTCGAAGCGCTGCTCGTAGCCGACTGCCGCCACCGCGGCATCGCTCGCGTGCACGGCGATGTCCCCGCGTGCGGCTTTCTTCGCCGCCACCACGCGCTCCACCACCCTGGCGAGCTGGATCGGGCGCAGGTTCTCTTCGCCGCGGCTGCCGGTGGAGAGCTGCGCGAGCAGCTTGTTCATGCGTTCTTCGACATGCCGGACGGTCGCGAACATGTCGTCCTGGAAGCGGGGATTGTGGCGATGCCGCTCGGCGTTCTTGAGAAGCAGCGAGAGCTGCGCCACCAGGTTCTTGAGATCGTGGACCACGAACGCGGCCATCCTGTTGAACGACTCGAACTTGCGGGCCTCGAGCAGCGCTTCCGACGCCTGCACCTGGGCAAGGAAGCTGCCGACCTGGCGCGCGGCCGTCTTCAGCAGATCGCGCACTTCCCAGTTCAATTCGATCCTGGCGCGCGGTGTCGCGAGGACCGCGAATCCGGTCAGCTCCTCCTCCGCTATCACCGGGACGACCAGCCAGGCGGCCGGAAGCTCGCGCAGCCACGAGGGCAGCTCCACGCCGCCGATGGGTCGCTGCTGCTGCAGGTCGACGACCCAGCCGGTCTTCGCGAGGAAGGCGGCGAAAGGGCTGTTGCCGGGTTCACACGCTTCGAGCGCAGGCATGTTCCAGCGTGCCGCCTGGGCGTAGCCGTTGCCCTCGGACTGCAGCCAGATCGCGCCGCCTGGGCTCTCGACCAGGTTGGCGAGCGCCTGGATCGAGCGCTGCGCCGAGCTCACGCCGGGATCGCGGCTCGACAGCAGGTTGGTGAAGCGCAGCCATTCGCGGCGGTAGTCGTAGCGGTACGAGAAGAAGTTCTTGTTGATGAACACACGCAGCCTGGAGCGCAGCGTGCCGGACGAAAACAGCCCCGCGAGGACCACCAGCGCGGCGAAGATGAAGCCCACCTGGAGCGTCTTGCCCCAGCTGCCGCCGAAATAGCGCACGTAGTAGCCGGCCCCGGCGACCGCCAGCACATAGAGGCCGCAGCCCAGGAACGCGGTGGAATGAAACACCACCCCGCGCGACAGCGCGATGTCGATGGTCCATTCCCGGTTGCGCACCGTCGCGATGGCGATGAACGGAATCACGAGCGCGTGGACGAAGCCGCGCGCCGCCCAGACGCCGGCGTCGATCCGGCCGAAGAGCAGCGCATCGGCGAAGAGGTAGACGTCGAACATGAAGCCTGCGCCCAAGCCGAGGCACAGGGGCTTGATCGCCCAGCGC
>DASYPG010000006.1:0-1643 GCA_036006885.1 Burkholderiales bacterium
CATGCAGCACGGCGCATCCCGAGCTGCAGAGCAAGGGCTACGCCGTCGTCGGGCAGGACCCGTTCCGCTTCGAGGTCGAGCCCGAGCTGCTGCGCCAATGGGGCGGATACGGCAGCCCGAAATTCAACCAGGTGCTCGACGGGGAGCTTGAGCGGCTGCTCATCTGCCGCAACGGCTATGTGCTGCGCAACGAAGGCACCCGCGACCGCGTGTTCAGCGTCACCGGGCGCTGCAGATCCTGAAAGGGAAGCCATGACGCAAGCCCACGAAGGCGGCTGCCACTGCGGCGCCGTGCGCTTCCTCGCGGCGAACGAGCCTATGCGCAAGGCCGTCTGCCACTGCCGCAGCTGCCAGCGCCGCACCGGCAGCGCGTTCGGCATGGGCGCGTACTTCAACGAGCGCGACGTCGAGCTGCGTGGCGAGCTCAAGACCTACGAGCACCGCTCGGACGAGAGCGGACGGTGGCTGAGAAATCAGTTCTGCCCGAAGTGCGGCAGCACCGTGACCTGGACGCTCGAGCTTTACCCTGGCCTGCGCGCGCTCGCCGTCGGCGCGTTCGACGATCCGGACCGGCTCGCGATCTCGCGCCATGTCTGGACCCGCTCCAAGCACAAGTGGTTTACCTGCCCGCAGGGCGCGGAGATCTTTGAGAAAGGCTCCACCCCTGCCCCGCCCAGGGCCTAGGGATCCGCGACGGCGCTGTCCTCTCTGAAGTTCGGACAACCGGATAAGCGGATGTGCGTGGCTTTGGTCCAACCGGGTGTATATTTCGCAAAAAAGGGGGGCCGATCAAGCGGCGCATCTTCGCTTGCCGGAATCATTCCCCAAGGCGCCGCAATCTTTCGGGGAGTAGATGATGAACCTACTAACGACAGAGCGAGCTGCGATCCCGCGCATGGGAAGGGGCAAACGGCTCGGAGCACGCGACGTGGCCGCTCGGACGCAAGCCATAGTGGAGCGCGCCAATGGGCATCTCTTCATGGCCCTTGTCCTCATCGACGAAGCACGCAGGATTGCGCGGCGGGCCGGCCGCCGCAAATAAGCACCGGACCTTGGACGGCCTGGTCTAAGAAAACGGCGGCGGCTCGGGCCGGGCTTCCTGGTCGCGGTCGGCGCGTCGCTCTTCCGGCAGCGGAATGAAATCCGGGTCGCCCGGCACCCCGCCGAAGCGGCCCGCCTTCCAGTCCTGCTTTGCCTGCTCGATGCGCTCCCTCGAGCTCGACACGAAATTCCACCAGACGTGCCGCGGGCCGAGCGTCTGGCCGCCGAGCAGCATCACGCGCGCTGGCGTCAAAGCCTTGAGGACGACGTGCACCGCCGGTCTGAAGACGAGCAGCCGTCCGCGCGGAAACTCCTGACCGTCCACCGACACCGCCCCGTCCACGACGTAGGCGCCGCGCTCTTCGTGCTCCGGCGCAAGCTCGAGCTCAGCGCCTTCATCCAGCGCCGCATCGGCGTAGAACAGCGCCGACAGCGTCTTGACCGGCGAGCGCAGACCAAGCAGCGTTCCGGCGATGAGACGCACCTCGGCGCCGCCGACCGAGGCCCGCGGCAGCTCCTCCGCGGGGTGATGGCGAAAGCTCGGTGCGAGCTCTTCGTCGTGCTGCGGCAGCGCGAGCCACGATTGCAGACCCCACAGGCCC
>DASYPG010000007.1:0-4116 GCA_036006885.1 Burkholderiales bacterium
TTCGGCATGCGCGTCTGGCCGCCGACCAGGATCACGTCGATGATCTTGTCGACCGTGAGGTCGGCATCCTTGATGGCGGTGCGGCACGGCGGGATGGTCTTGTCGATGAGATCCATCACCAGCGCCTCGAACTTGGCGCGGGTGATCTTCATCGTCAGGTGCTTGGGCCCGCTCTGGTCGGCGGTGATGTACGGCAGGTTGAATTCGGTCTGCTGCACCGAGGAAAGCTCGATCTTCGCTTTCTCGGCGGATTCTTTCAGCCGCTGCAGCGCGAGCACGTCCTTGGAAAGGTCGACCCCTTGCTCCTTCTTGAACTCGCCCACGATGTAGTCGATCAGGCGCTGGTCGAAGTCTTCGCCGCCAAGGAAGGTGTCGCCGTTGGTGGCGAGCACTTCGAACTGCTTCTCGCCCTCGACGTCGGCGATCTCGATGGCGGAGATGTCGAAAGTGCCGCCGCCGAGGTCGTACACCGCGATCTTCATGTCCTTCTTCGCGGTCTTGTCCTCGCCGAAGGCGAGCGCCGCGGCGGTGGGCTCGTTGATGATGCGCTTGACGTCGAGCCCCGCAATGCGGCCGGCGTCCTTGGTCGCCTGGCGCTGCGAGTCGTTGAAGTACGCCGGCACCGTGATCACCGCTTCGGTGACGGTTTCGCCCAGGTACGCTTCGGCGTCCTTCTTCACCTTGCGCAGGATCTGCGCCGAGACTTCCTGCGGCGAGATCTTCTTGCCGCGCACCTCGATCCAGGCGTCGCCGTTGTCGGCGCGCACGATCTTGTACGGGGTGAGCTTGAGGGCCTTCTGCACCTCGGCGTCTTCGAAGCGCCGGCCGATGAGGCGTTTCACCGCGTAGATGGTGTTCTTGGCGTTGGTGACCGCCTGGCGCCGCGCGGGGGCGCCGACCAGGATCTCGCCGTCCTCGGTGTAGGCGACCACCGAAGGCGTGGTGCGCGAGCCTTCCGCGTTCTCGATCACCTTGGGCTTGCCGCCCTCCATGATCGCGACGCAGGAGTTGGTGGTACCGAGGTCGATGCCGATGATTTTTGCCATTATGATGCGCTCCGATTAATCCAAGTCTGTGTCGGATATGGGGTTTCCGGCGGGTTTTTCAACCGCTTTGGCGACCGTGACGAGCGCCGGGCGCAGCACGCGCTCGGCGAGGCTGTAGCCCTTTTGCATCACCGAAACCACGGTGTTGGGTTCGGATTGGTGGGACTCGACCGCCGCCATCGCCTGGTGGCGGTGGGGGTCGAAGCGCTCGCCCGGTGCCGGGCTGATCTCGCGGATGTTCGCCTTGTCGAGCGCCGCGACGATCTGGCGCAGCACGAGCTCGATGCCGCTCAGGTCGGCGCTCTTGACCGCGGCGTCCAGGCTGTCGAGCACCGGGAGCAGCCCGCTGGCGAAGCGTTCGAGGGCATACTTCTGGGCGTTGGCCGCCTCGGCCTGATGCCGCTTGCGGGTATTGTCGGCGTCGGCGACCGCCCGCAGCATCTGCTCGCGCTGCTCGGCGAGCTTGGCCCGGGCCTCGGCGAGTTCCGCCTCGAGCGGGGAAGGCGAGGGCTGGTTTTCAGCCTTTTGGGGTTGAACACTCTCTTCTTGCATCCGGTCGAACTTGGGTCCGGGCGCGCCGATTTCAAGCGCGGCCCTGCGAAATTCACCTGGAGATTAGTCCTTTGAAAGCATTGAAAATTCTGCTTTACCTGGTCCTCGGGCTGGCGGTCCTCGCGGTGGCGGCGGCGGCGATCTTCGCCATGACCTTCGATCCCAACCGCTACAAGGACGACATCCAGCGCATCGTGAAGGAGCGCACCGGCCGCACCCTCGAGCTGAAGGGGCCGCTCGGGCTGGCGTTCTATCCCAGCCTGGGGGCGAAAGTGTCGGGCGTGGTCCTGTCCGAGCACGGGACGAACCAGCCGTTCGTCTCGCTCGAGTCGGCGCACGCGTCGGTCGCCCTGCTGCCGCTGCTGCGCGGCGCGGTCATCGTCGACCGCGTGCGCCTGAGCGGGCTGCGCGCCCAGATCGTGAAGGACAAGGACGGACGCTTCAACTTCCAGGATCTGATCGAGCAGGCCGGGAACAAGCCCGCGGCCAAGGCGGAGAAAAAGGCCCCGGACTCGGGGGGCAAGACGGTGGCGTTCGACATCGCCGGCGTGACGATCGAGCGCGCGGCGCTCGCGTACCGCGACCTGGCGAGCGGGCAGGAGATCGCCCTCTCCGATCTCAAGCTCGAGACCGGCCGCATCGCCGAGAACGCCGAGGGCAAGCTCGAGTTCGCGACCGCGCTCAAGCGCAACGCGCCGCCGCTCGAGGCGAAGCTCGCGCTGAACGGGCGCTACGCGCTGAAGCCCGAGTCGGTGGCGCTCGACTTCACCGGCAAGCTCGACGAGTCGACGATCAAGGGAAAAGCGGCCATGGCGCGCGCCAAGGTAGCCGCGTACGAGTTCGACCTCAACATCGACAAGCTCAACCTCGACCGCTATCTCGCCTCGTCGGAGAAAAAGCAGGAGAAGAAGCCGGAGAAGAAGGACGAACCGGCGAAGCCCGCGCCCAAGGACAAGGAAGCCGACGCCCCGGTCGACCTCTCCGGGCTGAAGGGCCTGAACGCGAAAGGGAAGGTCGAGATCGGCGCGCTCCAGGTCCAGGGATTGAAGCTCGCCGCTGTGAAAACCGAGATCCGCGCGGCCGACGGCCACGCCGAGGTCGGTCCCCACTCGGCTAACCTGTATGAGGGTGGTTTGCAGGGAACACTCATGCTGGACGGCAACGCGAACCGCGTGACGGTCAAGGAAACGCTCTCCAACATCGCGGTGGGGCCGCTGCTACGCGACTTCGCGCAGCAGGACCGCCTCGAAGGCAAGGGCAACGTCACGCTGGACGTGAACGCCGCGGGCAAGAGCGTGAACGCCATCAAGAGCGCGCTCGCCGGCACGGCCAAGGTCAACCTGCGCGACGGTGCCGTCAAGGGCGTGGACATCGGCGCGATCATCAACAAGGCGCGCTCGGCGCTCGGCTCGCAGCCGGCGCAGGCGGCCGATGGCAAGGAGCGCACCGACTTCTCGGAGCTGAACGCGACGTTCCTGATCAAGAACGGCGTGGCGCACAACGACGACCTCGACGTGAAGGCGCCGCTCTTTCGGGTGAGCGGCGCGGGCGACATCGACGTCGCGAAGTCGACCATCAACTACGTGGTCAAGGCGGCGGTGGTCGCCACGGCCAAGGGCCAGGGCGGCAAGGACCGCGACGACCTCACCGGCCTCACGGTGCCGGTGAAGCTCTCCGGCCCGCTCGACGCCATGAAATACGAGGTCGACTATCGCGCGGTGGCGGGCGACCTCGCGAAATCCAAGGTCGGCGGCCAGGCCAAGGAGGCGATCGAAAAGAACCGCGGCAAGATCGAGGACCAGGTGCGCGACCGCCTCAAGGGACTGACCGGACGATAAGCGCGAGCGCGCCGATCCAGGCGGGAGACTCGTTCAGGCAAGGCACGAGATGGAACTCGCGCCCGCCCGCCTCGAGGAAGCGCCTGCGCGCCAGGATGCCGATCTCCTCGAGCGTCTCGAGGCAGTCCGAGACGAAGCCCGGGCACACCACGTCGACCCGGCTCGTGCCGCGCTGCGCGAGGCCGATCAGCGTGGCCTCGGTGTAGGGCTGCAGCCATTTCGCGTAGCCAAAGCGCGACTGGAACGTGACCTTCCACTGCGTGCCCTTCAAGCCGAGCGCCGCAGCGAGCAGCATGCCGGTGGCGCGGCACTCGCGCTCGTAGGCGCCGGCGCCGCGCGCCGGCAGGCCGTGGAAGCTCATGACGAGCATCTCGCCGCGGCCGCTCTTCTCCCAGTGCCGGCGCACGTTCGCGGCGAGCGCCGCGATGTAGGCCGCATGGTCGTGGAAGCCGCGGATCATGCGCATGCCCGCGGGCAGCTTGTCGGCCACGCTTTCGGTGGTGCTTTCGGAATACTGCGGGTAGAGCGGCAGCACCGTGACGTCGCAGCCCTGCAGGCGCGCGAGCGCACCCGGGATGTCGGGCGCGCCGTAGCGCATCGCATGCTCGACCCTCAGCCCGGACGAGCTCGACTGCAGCAGCTCCGCCTGCTTGCGCGTGTGCACCGCGAGCGGCGAGCCA
>DASYPG010000008.1:0-14990 GCA_036006885.1 Burkholderiales bacterium
CGCCTCGACACGCTGAAACCGAAGATCGACTCCCTGGCTAGAAATGCAAAACCGATTCCGATCGACCGGGTGAAGCTGCTCGCGCCGGTGGCGAATCCGGGGAAGATCATCGCCGCGCCGGTGAACTACGCGAAGCACCTGCAGGAGGCGCTCGCGGACAAGGGCATCCACCACGGCAACCTGGTGAACGAAATCCACAAGGCGGGGATGTTCCTCAAGGCGACGAGCGCCGTAGTGGGCCCGGGCGAGGGCGTGAAGCTCGTTCACACCGACCGCCGCAACGACCACGAGGTCGAGCTGGCGCTGGTCATCGGCCGCACCGCGAAAAACGTCAGCGCTGCGGCCGCGCTCGACTACATCGCCGGCTACTGCATCGGCCTCGACATGACGATCCGCGGCCCCGAGGAGCGCAGCCTTCGCAAGTCGCCCGATTCCTACTGCGTGCTCGGGCCTTGGCTCACCACCCCAGACGAGGTCGGCGATCCCGGCAGCCTGCAGGTGTCGATCACGGTCAACGGCGAGCCGCGCCAGGATGCCAGCACGAGCGACCTCATTCTTGGCGTGGGCGAGCTGATCGCGTGGGGCTCGTCGTTCTACACGCTGCATCCCGGCGACGTGATCCTCACCGGCACGCCGCAGGGCGTCGGGCCCGTGGGGCCGGGCGACACGATGCATGCGCGGATCGAGCGCATCGGCGCCATGCAAGTCAGGGTGTCATAAAGAAAAGGGCCGGGCTTCGCGCCCGACCCTTCTCACAAGCGTTACTGCGGTTACTGCGACTTCTTGGCTGGGTCCTGCGTGGTCGAAGGCGAAGCGCCGCTCGGGGACGGGCTGCTCGAGGACGAGCTGCTCGCGCCGCCGCTCGGGGCGCTGGGGCTCGCGCCGCTGCTCGGGCTGGGCGAGCTGGAGCTCGCGCCGCCCGAGGCCGAGCCCGACTTCGCGCTGTCGCTGGACGCCGACCCGCTCATGCTGCCCGAGGGCGAGCTCGAGGAAGACGGGCTGGACGGGCTGGACGGGCTCGATGAGCTCGGGGACGACGAGGTCTTGCTGGGGTTGTCGCCGCGATCGCACGCGGCGAGACCAAGGGCAAGCGCAACTGCAACTGCAATAGCGGAAAGCTTCATGTGTCCTCCACGGGTTGGGGTGCTAAGAAGGCAGCAAATTGCGCGCCCGGCCTAAACCCTTGATTGCGTAAGGGCTAAGCCGCGCGCGTAGAACACTTTGCCGTGTAAAACCGGTAGTTCTTACTTGCTGCCGCTGGGGCTTCCCGAGCCGCTCGGGCTGGGGCTGCCGCTCGGGCCCGTGGACTTCTTGGACGGGCTGGCAGGCGCAGTGCTGGACGATCCAGTGCTCGAGCTGCCGCTGGAGCCCGACGTGCTGGAGCCACTCGGAGACGATGTTGAGCCGCCCGAGGCCGACTTGCTTGCGTCGCGATCGCATCCCGTGATCAGGGCGCTTCCCAGGGACAACGCGAGTGCCGCCACCAATGCCGTAAATTTCATGCTCACCTCCATGGTTGTGTGCCAAACATAAGGGAGCAAGTAATGGACCGCCATCCCGTCTTCATGAAGACCGTGCTCTATACGGATCACGACGGCCGTGCGAAATTCCGCGAGGAGCGCATCGCCCTCACCGAGGGCACCCGCGAAGCGCGCCTGTCCGCGGTGCTGCCGGCTTCCGGCTGCCAGCTGCGGGAAAGCCCGGTCGGATTCAGGAGCGAATTTCACTGCACGCCCAGGCCGCAGTGGGTCGTCATCCTCGGCGGCGAAATGGAGATCGGGCTGCAGGACGGAAGCGTGCGCCGCTTCGTCGCGGGACAGCATTTCTTTTCGGCCGACGTGCTGCCCGAGGGCGCGAGGTTCGACCCGAAGCTGCACGGGCACTGTAGCGCGCAGCGCGGCGCCGAGCCGCTCGTCACGCTGTTCCTAAAAGTCTAGCTTGCCGTACAGCATGCTCGCCGCGCTGCGCTTGGCCCAGCGCAGGAGCGGCTGCGCGCCCGTGGCGAGCTCGCCCCACTTGCGATCGGCGACAAGCAGCGTGCGCGAACCGTGGGCGGTCGCGGTCGCGAATACGAGCTGCTCGCGCTGGCGCGCGACCTCGGCGAACGCACGCTCGACCGGTCCGCCTTGCTTAAGTCCGCGGAATTCGAGCAGCGCCGCGCCTTCGCCGTCCGCGTGGAACCAGTCGAGCAGCGCGTGCAGCGCCGCCTCCTCCCAGCCGCGCCGCAGGAGCGGGGCGCACGATCTCAGCGCCACGAGCGGCAGGCCGCGGTAAAGCGCGGGGGCGCCGAACGGAACCAGCGCGGCGAGCTTGCCTCGGCCGCGCGCGCCGGTCCACACGAGCACGCAGCGCGTGCCCGTACGCCGGGGCTGGTCCATCCGCGAGCGTTCCGCGCAGTCAAGCGCGAGGTCGGCGCATTCGGCTGCGACCGTCGAGAGCTCGCTGCGCTGGCGCAGCACGGAAACGCTGAAGGCCCCATCCACCCCGGATGCGCAGCAATCGCGGTGCCCAATAGCTGTGCGGGAAGCGCGTGGTCCGTCCGGCCTATCCCTCGCCTAGGGCAGGAGCTGCGTCAGGGCGGCGATCGCGAGGCCGGCCAGGGCGCCGACGACCGTGCCGTTGATGCGGATGTACTGGAGATCGGGGCCGATGTGGCGCTCGAGCTCGGCCACCAGCTTCTGCTCCTGCCACGAGAGGATCTGGTCCTCGATGAAGCGGCCGAACTTGGCGCGGTGCTCCTCCACGAGCGGGGGCAACGCGGACAGGATCTGCTCGTCGATCCATTCGCGGACCGCGGGATCGGCGTCGAGCTTCTCGCCGAGCTCGACGATCAGGCCCGGCAGGCGGCCGCGCATGCCGCCGGGGAGCCAGGCGCGAAACTCGTCCCACAGGCCGCCAACATAGTCGGCGAGGGCCGGATTGTCGAGCGCCTCGTCGCGCATGCGATGGATTTTCTCGCGCGTCGCGGGATCGGTCTTCAGGCGCTCGATGAAGCCCCGCACATAGCCGTCGAAGCGCGCGCGCAGCTCGTGCTCGCGGTCGCGCCTCACCTCGGAGACCTTCTTCAGCGCGAGGTCGACGATTTTCAGCGCCGCCCGCTCGTCGAGCTTCAGATCCAACACCTGATTGAGGACGCGCAGCAGCGCGGGCGAGCTCTTTCTCACCTCCTCGGCAATGAAGCGCCGCGTGTCCTCGCGCGCCAGAAGCTCGTCGAGCCCGGCGAGCGCCTCGTCGAGAAGCGCATGGTGGCGCTCGTTCTGGGTCAGCACGTCGAGCAGCTGCGCCGCCGCCCCGGCGACGTCGGCGCTGCGCAGACGCGCCGCGAGCGCACGGCCGAGAAACGCTCGTACGCGCTCGTCCTCGACCGCCTCCAGCGCGTAGGTCACGAGGCGCGTCGCGTAGCCCGACAGGAGCTCGGCGTTCTCGGGCTTGAGCAGCCACCGGCACAGCGTGTGCGCCGGGCGAAAAGCAGCCACGCGCGCGACCACCGCGGCCGAGCTGAGGAAGTTCTGCTGGATGAACTGCGAGAGGCCCTCGGCGATGCGCGCCTTGTTGCGCGGCAGGATCGCGGTGTGCGGGATGAAGCGCAGGTTGAGCGGATGGTGGAACAGGGCGACCACCGCGAACCAGTCGGCGATGGCGCCGATCATCGCCGCCTCGGCCGCCGCGGCAACGTAGTGCAGCCAGGGCCGTCCGGGCTCCAGCGTGCGCGCCACGACGTAGACCACGCCGGCGAGCACGAGCAGTCCGGTCGCAAGGAGCTTCATGCGTTTTAGTTTGTTCATTGGCAGGCCGCAGAAAAGGAATCGGGTCAGGGCGGCAGCGCCCTGACCCGATTTTGAACCCGATTCTGAAACCGCCCCGGAGCGCCGTTACTGGCTGCGCTCGAAATCGTCGGTGACGTCGAACCGGTTCCACGCCGCGCGCGCGGCATGGCGGTTGCGGTCCCAGCCCAGCCTGGAGCCGCGCCGATGGCGCTCGTAGGCGGCCTTGAGCTCGTTCTCGACCTCGTCGAAGCTGTGGCCTTCATAGCGGGCGCGGCCTTCCCAGCCGGCGCGGTAGCCGGGGTGGTAGTCCTCATAGGTGAAGCCCGCCTCGTAATAAGGCTGGGCGGTGTAGTTCTCGCGCCAATACGCCTCCTCGCCGGCGGGGTCCAGCATCTCGGCGATACCCCGGGCTCCCGGCGCACCCGACCGCCGCTCGATGCCGCTGCGTCGGTCGGAGTTTCTTCGCTCGGGTGTAAAGCCTGCCATTCACGCCGCTCCTGTAGAGACCTGCTGTCAATCTTGCGAAATACCTCGCAAAATACGTGCCGCCATGAAAATCACTTCCATCGAGACCTGCCTTCTCACGGTGCCCACGCCGCGGCCGATGTCGACCGAGTTTCCGCACCATAAGCTAGTCGTGGCGGACATCGAGACCGACGAAGGCGTGCGCGGCCACGGCTACAGCCTCGTATTCGGCGGCGGCGGGGCGGAGGCCGTGCTGGCGTACCTCGACGCGCGGCTCAAGGGCCTGCTCATCGGCGAGGATCCGCTGCAGGTCGAGCGCCTTTGGGAAAAGATGTACCGCGGCGACCGGGGCGTGCGGCGCGTCGGCATCGCCGGCATGGCGATCTCCGCGCTCGACATCGCACTGTGGGATCTCACCGGCAAGGCCGCCGGGCTGCCGCTCTATCGGCTGTGGGGGGGATTCACCGACCGAGTGAGCGCCTACGGCAGCGGGGGCTGGGGAAAGTACACCGAGGCGGAGCTCGTCGCCGAGGCCGAAAGATATGCCGCCGCCGGCTGCAAGTACTACAAGATGAAGATCCACCATCCCGACCCGAAGGTGAATCGCGCGCGGGTCGAGACCGTGCGCAAGGCCGTCGGCCCGGGCGTGCGCATGATGGTCGACGTCAATCAGAAGCTCGACCTCGAAGGCAACCGCCGGCAGGCGGCGCTGCTCGAGGACTTCGACCTGGTGTGGTACGAGGAGCCGGTGCCGGCCGACGACCTGGCCTTGTGCGAAGAGGTCGCGAAGGCGATCCGGATTCCGGTCGCCACCGGCGAAAACAACTACACGCGCTACGAGTTCCGCGAGCTGATCGCGCGCAAGGCTGCGCGCTACTTGATGCCCGACGTGTGCCGCGCCAACGGCTACAGCGAGACGCTCAAGATCGGCCACCTCGCCGCCGCCCACGGCATCGCCGTCTCGCCGCACGTGGTCTACGAGCTGTCGCTGCAGATTTGCGGCGCGCTTTCCAACGGCTTCCTCGTCGAGTACATGGACTGGGCGCCGAAGGATCTCTTCGAGGAGCTTCCCGCGTGCAAGGACGGCGAGTTCCGCATCCCGGCGAAGCCCGGGCACGGCATCGCGCTCACGAAGGAGGCGTTGAAGAAATACCGGACCTGAGCGCGCTTCTTTCAAGCCGTTCGTATTCGGAGATGACCTGGGCACCAAAGAGCAGCAGCCCGGCGAGGAGCTCCAGGCTGAGCAGCACCACGATCGCGGTGGTGAGCGAGCCGTAGACCACGTTGACCTGCGAAAGGGTGGTGAAGTACCAGACTAGCAGGTGCCGCGTCAGCTCCCAAAGAAGCGCCGCGGTGGCGCCGCCCAGGAGCGCATGGCGCAGCCGCAGCCGCCCCACGTGCATCACCAGGTAGATCGAGGTGACCACCAGGATCTCGCCCGCCACGCCGACGAGGTAAAGCGCAGCGCGCGACAGCGGATCGAGCGACCAGTACAGGCCGAGGAACTCGATCGTGCCGCGTCCGATGACCTCGAGGCCCGCCGCCACCAGCGTCACCACCAGCAGGCCCACGCCGAGGAACAGGATGTAGCAATAGGGGATGATCGCCGACACCAGGAAGTGGCGCCGGCGCACCGCCACGCGGTGGAAGAAGATGATCGACATCGCGTTCTCGAGCACGGTAAAGGCGAGCGAGCTGAAGAAAAGCAGCGTTCCGAGCAGCACCCAGCCCAGCACCTCGCGATGCCGGAGGAACCCCGCGAGCTCGTCGATGATCGGCTGCGACTGTCCCGGCACCACCCAGCCGAGATAGCGCTCCAGGGTCTCGAGCAGCAGCGCCTGGTCGACGACGTGCGACAGCGCGATCACGATCAGGATGAGCAGCGGAACGATGGAGAGCAGCGCGTAGTACGCTACCGCGCCGGCGAGGAGCAGTCCCTGGTTGTTGCGGAATGCGCGCAGCACCCGCAGCGCGAAGGCGCCGGGGCGCTGCAGGACTTCAAGCCATACCCTGGATGCTGCCGAAGCTTTGGAGCTCAACCTCTCGCTAGGATAGCGTCCAGGCGGTCGAGGTTGTTGATGACGCGCCACTCGCGGGCGCCCGCGGTCTCGACCCGCTTCTGCCAGGCCTCGAGTCGGCCCATGTACTTGCGCGGGTCCACGTTGTCGGTCTTCAGCTTGACCACGTTCACCGCGATCACCCGGATGCCCTTGAGGCTGATCGGGAAGTCGCGCTGCGTCACCTTGTCGAGCTCCTCCTGCATGTCGGAGAACACGATGATGGTCTTGCTGCCCGCGCCGGTCTCGTTCAGGAACTCGGCGCCCTGGATGAGGCCGCCGGTGATGTCGGTGTAGCGGCTACCCGACACCGCGCGGAACGAATTCTCGATGCGCTCGCGGAATGCCCGCTTCTGCGCGTTCTCCTGCGACGGCCGGGAATCGAAGGTCGCCTTGGCGACGATGTCCTTCTCGCTGAAGCTGCGGCTCTGCACGCGCGCCACCGCGAGCGAATCGCCCGCCTGAAGCGACCCGAGCAGGTAGTTGATGATCACCTGCGCCTTGCCGGCCTCCTGGGCATAGGTGCCCGAGGTGTCGACCAGCATGTACACCGAGTGGGTGTGGCTGCGCGAATCGACGCAGCCCGCGGCGGCGAGCGCCGCCGCGGGCAGCGCAGCGAGGAACTGGCGTCTTTTCATGTCGGCTCTCCCTTAGGCGTGGGTGCGCTCGAGGTCGACGTCGACGTCGAGCTTGGAGGGACGCTCGGAGCGCGAGCCCTTCCACATGCGCTCGGCCATCAGCGGCACCACGATGACGACGTCGTACAGCCGGACCAGCACGCGGCTCATCTGCCGCGCCACGTTGCCCAGCACGCGCAGCGTGAACGCGAGCGAGCGCAGCAGCGCCAGCACGAACACGCCCCCGACGGTGCGGCCGGAATGGATCACCGACTCGAGCGGGATGGCGATGAACGCGAGCGCGAAGGGCAGGATGAAGCCGAGCAGCATCTGGCCCGCGGTCGGGATGCTCGACATCCAGCTGTCGCTCGCGATCGGCTGCACGCTGGAGAGCGTCTGCAGCAGCGCCTGCTTGTCGGCGATCAGCATGTCGCGCATCAGGGCGAGCGCCGCCTCGACGCCGGCCAGGATGACGAGCAGCGTCAGGGCGATCCACAGCATGCGGGTGCGCAGGCGGTCGTTCAGGTTGGCGATGCGCGGGAAAAGGTGCGTGACCCGAAGCGACTCGAGCAGGAACAGGCCCATCGACGCCTCGACGAAGATGATCACCAGCGCGGCCACCTCCGAGGTGCGCAGCGACTGGGTGATGTAGTCGCCCGCGCCCACCATCTCCGACATCGGCAGCGCGATCAGCTTGAAGTTGATGAAGGCGCCGCCCGCGGCCACCACCATGACGAGCAGCGAGGTCGCGAACTGGGTGAAGGCCGAGACCGTAAGCGCGTGCTGCGCCTTGTCGGTGCCTTCGTTGATCTGCTCGTAGATCGCCATGTGCGCGTCGACGGTGCGAACGTTGGCCTGCAGGCGCGCCATGTTCTGCTCGACCTGGACGAGGTTCTTGTCCACCGAGCGCCAGAACGGCATGAAGCTCTCGAGGATTTTGTGGCGCCGCTCATATGCGCGGCGGTAGTCGGCCAGAGTTTTGTCGTGGATCGAGGTGATCGAGCGCTTGATCTCCTCGAGCACGCGCAGCACGAGCTCATTGCCGCCGGTCTTGACATTGGCGACCGCGGCGACTGCCTCGGTCCACTCCGGTGGCGGCGGCGGGACCTCGCCGCACTTCTTGTAGTCCTCCTCGATGCGGGTGATCTCGTCAAGGAGCTTGCGCTGCAGCGCCGGGTAGCCCTGCAGCTCCCGCTGCACGATGACGCCCAGGCGCTCGAACTCGCGCTCCACGCGCTGCCCAACTTCGTGCTTGCCGTGCGCGAGCAGCACTGCCTTGTTGCGGGCTTGCACCTCGGCCGCGGCCGCGAGCAGCCAGCGCGCCGCCATGCGCAGCGGACCGCTGACCGCATGGCCGACCGAGCGGAGCAGGCCGTGCATCGGCATGCGCGCCGCGTACATGAACGCCATGGCGAGCAGCGCCATGACCAGGAACGAAACCGCGAAATTGTCGGGCCAGATCATCCAGGCTTGCGAACTCATGGGACTCTCCCCTTCTTGTGCCTGACAAGTTAAAACGAAAGCGCCCGGGGTGCTCGACAATCTGTTGTTTTTGAGGAACTATGCCTTCAGCGGGCCGAGGAAAATCTCCTTCCTGTTGGCAATTCGAGACGCGCAGAGAAACGGATGGAAAATGCTCATTGAAACGACGGTCGTCGGCAGCTATCCGCAACCGAACTGGCTGATCCACCGAGACCGCCTCGGCTCGAAGGTGCCGCGCGTGCGCGCGCCCGAGATCTGGAAGGTGGAAGAAAAGGACCTCGACGAAGCGCAGGACGACGCCACGCTGATCGCGATCCGCGACATGGAGCGCGCCGGGCTCGACATCATCACCGACGGCGAGATGCGGCGCGAGAGCTATTCCAACCGCTTCGCCACCGCGCTGGCGGGCGTGGACATCGAGAACCCCGGGACCACGATCAACCGCAGCGGCGGGCAATCCGTGGTGCCGCGCATAGTAGGTTCAATCAAGAGAATAAACGCAATCGAGGTGAGGGACGTCGAGTTCCTCAGGCGAAATACCACGAAGAAAATCAAGATCACGCTGCCCGGCCCCTTCACCATGACGCAGCAGGCGCAGGACGACTACTACCGGGACGAGGAAGCGCTCGCCATGGCGTACGCCGCCGCGGTCAACGAGGAAATGCGCGAGCTCAAGGCCGCCGGCGCCGACGTGATCCAGCTCGACGAGCCGTGGCTGCAGGCGCGCGCCGACCGCGCCGCGCGCTATGGAGTGAAGGCAATCAACCGGGCGCTGCAAGGCATCGAGGGCACTACGGTGGTCCATGTGTGCTTCGGCTATGCCGCCGCGGTGAAGGACAAGCCGAGCGGCTACTCCTTCCTGCCGCAGCTCGCCGACACCAGCGCGTCGCAGATCTCCATCGAGGCCGCTCAACCGGCGCTCGACCTGGCGGTGCTCAGGGAACTGCGGGGGAAGACCGTTATGCTGGGGGTCATCAGCCTCGGCACCAGCGAGGTCGAATCGGCGCAGGTCGTTGCCGGGCGCATCCGCGCGGGCCTGAAGCACGTCCCGGCGGAGCGCCTCGTGGTCGCCCCCGACTGCGGAATGAAATACCTGCCGCGCGACGTCGCCTTTGGGAAGCTACAGTCCCTGGTCGCCGGCGCTCACCTCGTGCGGCGCGAGATCGCCTAGCAGCCGCGGGTGTAGTACCAGAGCGCCGGGCCGAGCTGAGGCCCGCGCCAGCGCACCCAGCCCTCGTACAACTTGGGGCGCACCGGCTTCGGGTCAGCGCAATTGCGCGACGGAAGCGACACGCGCACACGCGCCCAGTCGCCGCGGAACTGCAGGGGCTCGATGCCGTAGAGGTTCGGGTCGCCCGGGATGGTCGCGATCACGGACGCCTCGCTGGAGGCCGACTTGCGCAGCGGGCGCGGCGTCCACGAACGGAAATAGAGCGGCGCCGCGCCTGCGAGCAGGCTCTCCCAAGGCTCGTAGCGAAGCCGCGGTGTCGCCGCGTCGAGATGGCAGCGGTGCACCCAGCCAGCTCCGGAGGAGAGCGGGCCGCCGAAGCGGATCTGCAGCCAGCCGTCGGGCCGCGCCTGCAGGACGATGAAGCTCGCGGTCTCGTAGCCCGTCTCCACGAGGACATCGCCGCCGACCGAGCCGGGCGTGAGCCAGATCTTCACTTCGCCGCCGGGCGCGGTGAAGACCGGGAGCTTGAGCCGGCGCGGCCAGTCGTCGCGCTCCTCCTCGCGCACGGGCCGCACGTGGCCGACGCCGAGGGGAAGGTCGGGATCGTAGCCGTACAGCGGCTCGTAGGGCGAGGGATCGGCCTCCTCCACCGCCGCGACCGCCGGCGGCCGCGGCGGATGCACGATGCCCTCGCAACCGGCGTCGGCGACCTTCAGCTTGCGCAGGCGCTCGAGAAGCTCGGCGCTCGGAGCGGCCCGGCCGCACAGGTTGACCGCGCCCGAGAACACGAAATAGACCTGCTCCTCTCCCGGCGTGAACGAAAAACCGCAGCTCGCATCGGATCCGCCCTGCGCTTCAAGGCGCTCGCCCGAGCCCTTGAACGACTCGATCACCTCGATGCGCGCCTCCTGTGGGGAGGCGAGCCCGACGACGCGCGCGTGCACCACCCGCTCGGCGCGGGCGACGAAGTCGGCGAGGCGCGCCGGAGCCGCGCGCGAGATATCGGCGCACGAGCAGGCGAGCGCGCCGGAGGAAAAAAGCGCGGCGGCGGCCGCGATCCACTGGATCACGGCCGGATGATGCCTGAAGCGCTAGACCCTGGGACCGCGGCCGCGCATCAATCCCATGACGAGGGACACCACGAACGCGAGCAGGAACAGGAAGAACAGCACCTTGGCGATGCCCGCGGCCCCCGCGGCGATGCCGCCGAAGCCGAACACGGCCGCCACGATGGCGATGATGAAGAACGCGATTGCCCAACTCAACATGTCGAACTCCGGTGATTGACAGGACACGGAGGGCGGTGCAACGCGCATGCCCGGGCGCGTCCGATGATCCGGGCGGCGCATAGAATGCGCCCATGGAGAGCGATCGCTACGGGCTCGCGCTCGCTACGTCGTCGGCGAAGGCCGCCGCGGCTTACCGCAGCGGCGTCGATCTGCTGCTTTCCGCCTGCCCGGGCGCCGACGCGCACTTCGAGGAGGCGATCGGCCACGACCCGGGGTTCGCGCTCGCTCATGCGGCCCTCGCTCGGCACCTGCAGATTTACGGCCGCATTCCCGAAGCAAAGCACGCGCTGGCAATTGCAAGGCAACGGGTGGGCGGGGCGTCAGTGCGCGAGCGTGCGCATGTCCACATCCTTGGCCTTGCCATCGACGGGCAAGCCGCAAAAGTGCTGGAGACGCTGCTCGCGCATCTCGAGGCGCATCCGCGCGACGCGCTCGCCTTCTCCCTCGCCCTGGGCGCCTTCGGCCTCTACGGCTTCAGCGGCCGTCCGGACCACGACGCGGCGCGGCTCGCGCTCTGCCGCCGGATGGCCCGGCACTACGGCGAGGATTGGTGGTTTCTTACGCACCTTGGATGGTCGCATACCGAAGCCGGCGTTCTCGACGCCGGCCGGCGCATCACAGAGCGCGCGCTCGCACTGCGCCGAGAGAATGCCCACGGTGCGCACGCCTACGTCCATTACTTCGTAGAGTCCGGTGCCGCCCGGGACGGCGAGCGCTTCCTCGAGGACTGGCTGCCCGGCTATGAACCCGGCGGCGCCCTTTACGGCCACATCCGCTGGCACCAAGCGCTTTGGCGCCTGAAAGAAGGCGATACCGAAACCGTCGCCGCGATCTATCGGCAGGTCCTTCGCCCGTCCGTGAACGCTTCGCCGCCTATCAACGTGATTTCCGACTGCGCCTCGCTGCTGTGGCGCATTTCACTCAGGAATGCGGTTGCGGAATGGCGCGAGCTGGTCGACTACGGAGCCAGGCACTTTCCCGGACCCACGGGCCATTTCATCGAATGGCATCTCGCCATGGCGGCCGCCGGCGCCGGGCAGCTCGCGGCGCTCGAGCAGAGGCTCGGGATCCTGCCGGAAGCACCCCCGGGGCACGTGTTCCGGGCCGCGTGCAGCGCATTCAAGGCGTTCGCGGCCGGCGACTACCCAGCCGTGATGGCGCTACTCGAGCCCATGACGCAGGAATTCAAGCGGATGGGCGGCAGCGGCGCACAGCGCCAGGTGCTCTTCGAGACGCTCGAGGCGGCCCGCGCGCGCGCCGCAGCGACCGGCTAGAGGGTCTCCAGCTCGGCCTCTTCTGCGTCGTCCTCGTCGGTCGGCTGCATCGGCCTGCCGTTGGGTGCGACCAGGCCAAGAATCACCTGCTCTTCGCGCGTCAGGCCGTCCAGCGGGCGCAGCCACGACAGGAACCGCGAGAGCTGCGTAAGGCGCTCCGGATAGGCGCAGCCGCAGGCCTGGGGCCTGAACCGCACTCCGCTCTGGGCACGTCCGGTCCGCTCGGGGATCTGGGCGAGTAGCCTTGAAACCGCTCCGTCCTTCATATCGCATGCTCCGGAATTGTTGTTTTACGGCCCGCGAAGATTAACAGTCCTGCACAAATTTGCCAGCCGCCGAACATTGGGCGTGCCTGCCCGTGGGGCGCTACGCCGTGTCGCCGAACCTCGGCTAATCGATCCGGGCGCCGGAGGCCTTGACCACCTTCGCCATCTTGGCGAAGTCCTCGCGCAGCAGCGCGTTGAACGCGTCCACGCTCAGGGGCTGGGGCTCGATGCCCTGCTTGGCGAGCCGCTCGAGGATCACCGGCTCGCGCAGCAGCTTCTCCATCGCCGCGTTGATGTGCTCGACCACCGGCCGCGGGGTGGCCGCGGGCGCAAGCAGGCCCAGCCACGAATCGAACACATATCCAGGGACGCCGCTCTCGGTCACCGCGGGAAGCTGAGGCACGAACTTCGAGTGATGGCCCCCCGTCGACGCAAGCATGCGCACCCGTTCGTCTTTCAGGAACGCGAGGGCGCCGATGTTGGCCGCGATCACGGCGTGCGCGCGGCCGGCCAGCACCTCGTTGATCGCCTCGCCGGTCGCCTTGAACGGCACGTGCACCAGCTCGATGCCGGCCAGGCTGGCGAAGTAGGCCATCGCCAGGTGCGTCGCGCTGCCGTTGCCGGCGCTCGCGTAGTTGAGCTTGCCCGGGTTCGCCTTCGCATACGCCACGAAGTCCGCCACGCTCTTTGGAGGAATGGTCGCGGTGGTCATGAGGACGTAGTCGACCGTGCCGATGTGCGCGACGGCGGTGAAATCGTGGATGGGATGGTAGGAGAGCTTGCTGTAGAGCGAGCCCGAGATCGTATGGCTCGCCGCCGCGAGGATCAGCGTGTTGCCGTCGGGCGCCGCCTTGGCCACGAAGGCGGTGCCGATGGTGTTGCCGGCGCCGGGCCGGTTCTCGACGATGACGCTGCGGCCGAGCTGCGCGCCGAGCTCGGCGTTGAGCGCCCGGGCGAGGATGTCCTGCACCCCGCCCGCGGCGAACGGCACCACGATGCGGGTGACGTTGCCCTGCCCGTGACCAGCGGCTGCGGCGCAGCAGAGCGCAGCCGCGACAAGCAGCTTCTTCACTTATTTTTTTTCGCTGCAGCCTGCGCACTCTCCTGCGGCCAGTAGTAGTTCGCGGCGAACGAGTACGGCGGGAACATATAGCGTTTCGCCGGCACCACCTTGGCGGCGTACGCGCGCTGCGACTCGTACACCTTCTTGAACGTCGGACTCTTGGCCGAGTTCTCGGCCGCGACCTCGTCCCAGGCCTTGAGCGTGGCGATCAGAATGTCGGGCGGCGTGCGCCGGATCTGCACGCCGTGCTTGTTGATGAGTTCCTCGATCGCGTCGGCGTTCTGCTTCTGCCAGCGGGTGAGCCAGCTGATGAAGGCGTCCTTCACCGCCGAGTCGACCGCCTCCTGCTGTACCGGGGTCAGGCTCTTCCACACATCGAGGTTGAAGCCGAGCTCGCCGATCGAGTTGTTCTCGTGCATGCCCGGGGTGTAGTGGTACTTGAAAACGGTGTGCAGACCCAGGCGCAAGTCCTCGACGCCGCCCACCCACTCGGCGCAGTCGATCACGCCGCGCTGCGCGGAAGGCACGATCTCGCCGCCCGCCATGTTGACCACGCTCTGGCCGAGCTTTGCGTAGACCTCGGCGTTGAGGCCGGTCTGGCGGCACTTCATGCCCTTGAAGTCGGCCACGCTCTTCAGCGGCTTCTTGAACCAGCCCAGCGCCTGCGGGCTCGACGGATGCGCCGGCCAGGGGATGACGTTCAGCTTGAGGTCGTTCTGGTAGAAGTCGCGCCACATCTGCAACCCGCCGCCGACGTAGAGCCAGCCCAGGTAATCCATGTGATCCATCCCGAAGGGGCCGCCGGGCGGCGCGGCGAAAAGCGCCGCGGCAGGGTTCTTGCCGACCCAGTAGTAGGCAATGGCATGCCAGCCGTCGAGCACCTTTTTGTGCGTTGCATCGAGCACCTCGAAGGCCGGCACGATCTGGCCGGCGGGCATCGCGTCGATCTTCAGGCTGCCCTGGGTGAGCTTGTCGACGCGCTCGGCGAAGATCTTGAAGTGCTCCTGCAGCGTGTTGCTCGCCGGCCAGGTGGACTGCATCTTGAGCGTCCTGGATGCCGGCGCCTGGGCGAAGGCGCCGGAACAGACCAGCGCGGCCGACATAGCGACGCCAAAGAAGCGCTTGGTTATTGTGACCTCCATCGTGATCTCCCTTTGAGGATCGACCTAAGCTAAACCTGCCGCGCTTGCAGTGTCAATGAATCGCAGCGGAACGGCACTTGCTACATCTCCAGCGCCGACCCCACAGGAGGATTCGATGAACAGACTCGCACTCGCAGTACCGATCACCGTCACGGCCGCGCTTTTCGCCGGCTGCACCAGCCGGGGGCCCGAAAATCCGGCGCCGGTGGCCGTCACGCCCATAGAGCAGCCCTACCGCGCCGGCACCGGTGTGGTGCAGGCAGTGACGCCTGCACCAGGAACCGTCGTCGCCGGGCCGGACACCTCGGCGCGCAGCCCGGTCGCGGCTTCCGAGGCCGGCCTGCAGCGTCTGCGCATCCGGATGGACGACGGCCGCATGATGTACGTCGACACGGCG
>DASYPG010000009.1:0-2703 GCA_036006885.1 Burkholderiales bacterium
AGGGAAAGCAACGCGATGCCGGCGAGCGGGCCGGCGATCCACAGCCCGGCGCTCGGCGGCAGGTCGAGCTCGAAAACGCGGCGCGCGAGGAGCTGGCCGATCGCGGCGGCGCCGAGGGCGGCAAGGATCCCCGCGACCGCCCCCATCGCGAGGAACTCGATGCGCTGCGCGCCGGTCACCTGCGAGCGCGAGGCGCCGAACACGCGCATCACCGCCGCCTCGCGCCGGCGCTCGTCCTCGGTCGCCACCAACGCCGAGTACAGCACCAGCAGCCCCGCGCCGAGCGCGAAAAGAAAGATGAACTGCACCGCGGCGATGAGCTGGTCGACTATGTCCTGCGCCTGGCGCATCGCAGCGGCGACGTCGACCAGGGTGACGTTCGGGAAACGCGCCGCGAGCTCGTGCAGCGCCCGCTCCTGCCCGGGCTCGACGCGGAACGCGCTCACATAGCTCGTCGGAAAATCGGCGAGCAGCGCCGGCGGGGCGATGACGAAGAAATTGATCTTCATCGAATCCCAGCGCAAGCGGCGCAGCGAGGTGATGCGCGCGCTGAAGGCGTCTCCCGCGACGCTGAACGTCAGCTCGTCGCCGAGCTTCCAGCCCAGGCGCTCGGCGATGCCTTCCTCGACCGAGACCTCCTTGCCGCGCCGGTCGAGCCAGCGACCCGCGGCAAGCGCGTTATGGCCCGGCAGCTGATCCATGTAGGAGAGATTGAACTCGCGCTCGACCAGGCGCTTCGCCCGCTCCTCCGAGAAATCGGCCTCGCTGACGGGCCTGCCGTTCACTGCGGTGAGCCGGCCGCGGACCATCGGATAGAGGTCCGGCGCCGCGAGCTTGTGCGTGGCGAAGAACGCCTGGACTTCCTTCAGCTGCTCGGGCTGCACGCCGAGCAGGAAGCGGTTCGGGGCGTCGGGCGGGGCGCTGCGGCGCCAGGCGTCGATGAGGTCGTTGCGCGTGAACGAGAGCAGCAGCAGCGCGGTGAGGCCGAGCGCCAGGCTCGCGACCTGCACCGCGTTGCCGCGCGCATGGCGCCTCAGGTTGGTCAGGCCGTAGCGCAGCCCCCGGCCGAAGCGGCGCACCACGCCCGGCCGCGTCAGCAGGGTGAGCACACCCCAGGCGACGGCGAAGAACACGAGGACCGCGGCGGCGAAGCCGCCCACGACGTAGCCGCCGAGCCTGAGGTCGCCCGCCTGCCACACGAGCAGTCCGGCGAAGGCGGCCGCGCCGATGAGATACGAAAGATAGTAGTTGGTGCTCGGCGCGGTCTCCCGGCGCATCACCCGAAGCGCGGGCACGTTTTTCAGGCCTACGAGCGGCGGCAGGGCGAAGCCCAAGAGCAGGACCACGCCGACGAGAAAGCCTTGCGCCCCAGGCAGAAGGCCCGGCGGCGGCAACTCCGAGCGCAGCAGCCCGGCGAGCGCGGCGCCGATCGCCGTCTGGGCGACGTAGCCGAGGACGACTCCCGTCGCGCAAGCGCCCGCCGCCAGCAACGCGAACTCGGCTCCGTAGAGGCCAACCAGCTTTCTCTGCGTCGCGCCAAGGCAGCGCATGACCGCGCAGCCGTCGAGGTGGCGCTCTACGAAGCGGCGCGTGCCGAGCGCGATCGCGACGCCGGCGAGCACCGCGGCGAGCAAGGCAGTGAGGGCGAGAAAGCGCCGCGCGCGCTCCACCGACGCGCGCACCTCGGGCCGGCCGGTCTCGAGATTGTCGACGCGCTGGCCACGCTCCAAGCGGGGTTTCACAAAAGATTCAAACGCCGTGATTTGTTGTGGCGCACCGGCTGCATACAGGTAGTAGGAGACGCGGCTCCCGGTCTGGATGAGGCCGGTGGCGGCGAGATCGTCCAGGCTCATCATGAGCCGCGGCGCGATGTTGAAGAAGCTCGCACTTCGCTCCGGCTCGAGCGTGAGCACCGCCGCGACCTCGAACTCGGCGCGCCCCAGCCGGATGCGCGCCCCCACGGGCGCATCGAGCGCCGAGACCAGGCGTTCCTCCAGCCACACCGTGCCCTTGCGCGGGCCGTGCTCGGCCGGCGCGTCGGGCGCGCCGGGCGCAGCGGCGATGCGCAGGCGGCCGCGCAGCGGATAGTTCTCGGTCACCGCCTTGACCCCGGAGAGCTGGCTCTTGTCGCCGCCGAAGGCCATGCTGATGAAGTTGACCGCGGCGGCCGCTTCGAGGCCGTGTGCGCGGATTTCCTCCTGCCTTTGTGCTTTCCACGGATGGTCCGAGGCGAGCACCAGGTCGGCGCCGAGAAGCTGGTGCGCGTCGCGCACCAGCGCCTGGCCGACCCGGTCGGCGAAGAACGCCACGCTGCTCAGCGCCGCCACCGCGATCACGAGCGCCATGGCGAGAATGCGCAGCTCCCCCGCGCGCCAGTCCCGCGCCAGCATGCGCAACGCCTGCTTCACGGCACGATCCTTCCTGCAACCAGACGCACCGATCGCTGGCAGCGCGAAGCGAGCTGCTCGTCGTGCGTGACGAGGACCAGCGTGGTGCCGTACTCGCGATTCATCTCGAAGAGCAGGCGGATCACCGCGGCGCCCGACTCCGCGTCGAGGCTTCCGGTGGGCTCGTCGGCGAAAAGCAGCTTCGGCCGCACCACGAAGGCCCGTGCGAGCGCCACGCGCTGCTGCTCGCCGCCGGAGAGGTGCTTCGGATAGTGATGCAGCCGCTCGCCGAGCCCCACGCGTGTCAGCATGTCTT
>DASYPG010000010.1:0-4984 GCA_036006885.1 Burkholderiales bacterium
CGGATCCTGCATGTTGAAGAAGAGGTAGATGATCTCGGGATCGACGCTGCGATCGATCTGGATACCTCGCCGGACGAACTCGGGCTTCAACTTGCCGTCGCCGGTGAGGAAGGTCGGCGCCACCTCGGCGAGCTGGTACTCGATGTCCGTCTCGCCGCGCTGGAACGCGAGCCAGCGGCTCTGCGTTTCCTCCATGATGCTCACTTCGACGCCGTCGATCGCCGGCACGCGCTTGCCGCGCATGCGCTCGGCGATGGCACGGAAATGCGCGTTGTCACCCGGCTCGAAGTTCCACTCCTTCGCGCGGTAGGCCGGGTTGCGCTCGAGCACGATCTTCGACGAGCGCACGTACCGCTTGAGCTGGAACGCCCCGGTCCCCACCGGATGCGACGGCGACTCCTCGCCGTACGCTTCGATTGCCTCGCGCGCCACCGCACCCACCAGCGGGAAGGCGAGCACGTGCGGGAAGTTGAGGTCCGGCTCGTTCAGCCGGATGAC
Source organism: Burkholderiales bacterium (assembly GCA_036006885.1). Taxonomy (GTDB): domain Bacteria; phylum Pseudomonadota; class Gammaproteobacteria; order Burkholderiales; family SG8-39; genus SCGC-AG-212-J23. The sequence continues at coordinate 499 of DASYPG010000010.1, forward strand.
GAGCGTGTGGCGATCGGGGGTCTGCAGTCCCGCCACGGGCGCCTCGTAGTCGAATCGGCCGCTCTTCTTCGCGCGCTCGGCGAGCGCGTCGAGGCCCGCGATCTTGCCGGTGAAGATGAATGCATAGGGCGAGCGGTACTTCGGATCGAAGAACCGCTTGATCGAGTACGCATAGTCCTGCGCGGTGAGCTCGCGCTTCACGCCCTTGAACGACGGGTCGTCGGCGAAATAGATGCCTTTGCGAATCCTGAATGAATACGTCCGCCCGTCGGCGGATATAGGAGGCAGCTCCTCGACGGTGTTGGGCACCAGCTTTGCCGGCCGTGCGAGGTAGTCGTAGGTGAGGAGCGGATCGAAGATCGCCTCGATGATGCTGCCCGAGTAGTAGTCGGACACGCGCACCGGATCGAATCCGGTCTCCGCCGCCTGGAACGTTATGCGCAGGATCTTGTCAGGGTCGGCGGCGTTCGCGCCGAGCATCGACAGGCCGAAGAAGAGAACGAGAGCGCGCACCCGCGCAAAGTATAATCGGGCACATGGCGCTGCTTTCCGGCAAGCGGATCCTGGTCACCGGCGTGCTCAGCAACCGCTCGATTGCCTACGGCATCGCCAAGGCTGCGCGGCGCGAAGGCGCCGAGATTGCGCTCACCTACCAGAACGAGCGCTTCAAGGAGCGCGTCGAGGAGATGGCCCGCGAGCTCGGCTCGAGCCTCGCCCTGCAATGCGAGGTGACGAGCGACGCGGAGATCGACGCTCTTTTCGAAAAATTAAGAGGCCATTGGGATGGGCTGGACGGCCTGGTCCACGCCATCGCTTTCGCGCCGCGTGAGACGATCGCGGGGGAGCTGCTCGACGGGCTTTCGCGCGCGGCGTTCGCGCAGGCGCACGACATTTCGGCCTACAGCTTTCCGGCGCTGGCCAAAGCCGCGCTTCCGATGATGGAAGGCAGGAGCGCTTCCCTGGTGACCCTCACTTACCTCGGCTCGGTCCGCGTGGTGCCGCACTACAACACCATGGGGCTCGCCAAGGCGAGCCTCGAGGCCGCGGTGCGCTACCTCGCCGCCAACCTCGGGCCGCAGGGCATCCGCGTCAACGGCATCTCGGCCGGCCCGATCAAGACGCTGGCCGCGGCCGGCATCTCCGGCTTCGGCAAAATCCTGAAATTCGTCGAGCAGCACGCGCCGCTGCGGCGCAACGTGACCATCGACGAGGTCGGCAACGTGGCGGCGTTCCTGCTTTCCGACCTCGCTTCGGCCGTGACCGGCGAGATCCTCTACGTCGACTCGGGCTTCAGCCAGGTCGTCGGCGGGATGGCCGTGGCTACTTCTTCTCCACCAGATTCGCCTGGTTGACCGAGATGTCGGCCTGCTTGCGCAGGCTGGCGAGGTAGGCCTCGAACTGCGCCGCGCCCGCTAGCCCGGCGGCGCGCGGCAGCGGATCGCCGCCCTGCTTCGCATCGCCTTCCACGACCTTGGAGACGCGCACCAGCATGTAGCCCGCGTCGCCCGCCGGCAGGCCGATGTAGGCGGGAAGCTTCGAAGTGTCGGCCGCCATCACCGGGCGCAGCAGTTCGCCGGGAAGCTTCTGCGGGTCGCGCCGCGACACGGTCATTGGCGGGCTCCACTTGACGCCTGCGACGGCGCCACCCTTGCGCAGCTGCTCGAGCTTCGCCTCGCCGTCCTTGCGCGCCAGCTCGCCCGCCTCCTGCCGCTGCAGCAACGCGGCGATCTCGTTCTTCACTTCGTCGAGCTTGCGCTGCGCGGCTGGCTGGTGCTCGAGCACACGCGCTGCGATCAGCGTACCCGCCGCGACCTCGATGGCATCGGTGTTGCGCTTGTTGTTCAGCGCGTCGGACGAGAACAGCGCCGCGAGCAGCTTGCGGTTGTCGAGCGGCCCGCGCTGCTCGCCGCCGGCGCGGGTCAGCCAGCCGCTCGCCTGGAGCTTGAGCTTGAAGCGCTCGGCCGCGGGCTTCAGGCTGTCGGGCTGCTCGTACACCATGTTCTGGAACGCGTCGGCCGCCTCGCTGAAGCTCCGCTGCGAGCGGCTCTTCTTGAGCTCGGCCTCGACCTGCCCGCGCATCGCCTCGAAGGGCTTGGCGTCGGCCGGCGCCGGGATGAGGATATGGCTCGAGCGGCGCTCCTCCTTGCCGTCCTGCTTGCGCACGCCGGTGAGCTGGATGATGTGGAAGCCGAACTCGCTTTCCACCACGTCGGAGATCTGCCCCTCCTTCAGCCGGTAGAGCGCGTCCTCGTAGGGCTTGACGAAGCTGCCGCGCGGCGCGAAGCCGAGATCGCCGCCGGCGTCCTTGCTGCCCGGGTCCTGCGATTCCTTCTTCGCCACCTCGGCGAAGCTCGCCGGGTTCTTGCGCACCGTCGCCGCGATCTCCTCGGCCTTCTTGCGCGCCACCTCTTTCTCGCGCAGCTTCGGCCCATAGGCGGTCTCCCACTGCGCGCGCACCTCCTCCGGCTTCACCTGCTCCTGGTCGGCGATCGCCTGCGCGGAGAGCACCACGTATTCGGCGCGGATCCGCTCGGGAGTCTGGAACTGCGCCTGGTTCGCGTCGTAGAAGGCCTTGATCTTGGCGTCGTCGACCTTCGCCTGCGACAGGAACTGCTCGGCGGGGATGCGGAATTCGGAGATCTCGCGCCCCTGCGCCTCGAGCGCGCCCAGGCGCTCGGCCACGATGCGCGAGGGGATCGCCGACTCGCCGACCGCGCGCGTGAGCTGGGTGAGCGAAAGATCGTAGCGCAGCCGGCTCTCGAACTGCGCCGGCGACATCGGCGGGTTCTGCTGGCGCAGCACGGTCTCGTAGGTGCTCTTGGAGAAATTGCCGTCGGGCCCCTTGAACGCGCCGATCGAGTGGATCGCGTCGAGCAGCGCCTCGTCGGTCACGGTGAGGTGCGCGCCGTACGCGGCCGAGGCGATCAGGCGTTGCGACACGAGCGATTCGAGCAGCCCACGGCGCATCTCGGGCGTGTCGAACTGCGACGGGTCGAAGTTGCCGCCGAGCGCCTGGCGCAGCTGGTCGTTGCGTCGGCGCAGCTCCTCGTCGAGCTCGCGCGCCGAGATCTCCAGGCCGTTCACCGTGGCGACCGTGTCGCCCCCGCCGCGCATGCGGGTATAGGACTCGATCCCCCAGGTCGCGAAAGTCAGCGCGATCAGGCCGAGGAAGATCTGGATAACGCGCTTGTTCTTATGGACGAAATCGAACATGGCGAGGCGCCCGATTCTACTCGATCCACGGTGCTAAGATGTCGTCGGGAGAACGACAATGCAGGGCGCAGAAACGGCATCCCGCGACGCAGTGGTCGCGGGCGCGAAATCCTCCGGCAAAGACAACAAGGCGCTGAGCGGCTACCGGCTCGCAATCGCGGGCATCGCCGTGGTGGTCGCGCTCGCGGTCGTGGCCGCATCGCTGCGCATGACCGAGGGCGCCATCGATCGCGCGGTCAGCGAGCGCGAGGCGGCGGACCGTTTTCTCGCCAGCGAGCTCGCGGTGCTGCGCATCATGGCGATGAGCTCCGACAGCCCGGTGCCGGCGCGGCTGTACCTCGGCATCGAGGAGTGCTTCGGCAAGAGCGTGGCCATCCCCTTCGAAAGCGACGACGCCGGCCGGCGCACGCTCGTCACCTGCGCCCAGATGGAGCTCGGCCGGCTGCACGCGCAGGGCGGGCCGGCCATGGCCGAAAAAGGCCGCGCGCTCCTCTCCCAGATCGGCTTGCTCAACTAGCGCGGCGCTAGACGCGCCTTCGCAGGTGCTCGCGGCGCCTCGCCTCGGCCGCGAATTCCTCCAGCTCGGGATCGAGCGCGTGCCGCGCCGACACCACGCCCACGAGGCGGCCCGCCTCGACCACCGGCACGTGGCGAAAGCCCTTCTCGTGCATGAGGAGAAGCGCCCGGCCGAACGACGCCTCCGGCGCGAGCGTCTTCGGCCGCGGCGTCATCACCTCGGCGAGGGGCGTAGCGCGCGGATCGCGCTGCGCGGCCATGACCCGGTAAACCGCGTCGCGCTCGGTGAAGATGCCGACCAGCCGGCCCTCGCTCACCACAAGCACCGCGCCCACCCGCGCATCCATCATCAGCCGCGCGGCCTGCCACACGCTCGCCTGCGGCGGAACGACGACGAGCTTGCGCGGCTCCCATCACGCTGCGGATCGGTAGTCCAAACATGCGCATCCTCCTCCAGGCGAGTCAGACTACCGGCACGCAGGCTCTTCGCCTTGACGTCGATCAACCCGGGGCCTCGCGCCGCGCCTTGGCTCCGAGCGTCAGCGTCGCCGCGGTGACGATGAAGAGCACGATGGCACCCGCGTTCCCCCACGCGCCGAGCGCGACGGCACCCGCTACGCGCAGCGCAAGCGACGCGTGCAGGAGAGCGAGCGGCACGAAGAGAACCGGGTGGTACGGGAATCGGGTGCGCAGCACCGCCGGCAGGATGATCGGCGCGTGGCCAAAGACCATGGAGAAGACGAAGCCGACGAAAACG
>DASYPG010000011.1:0-1512 GCA_036006885.1 Burkholderiales bacterium
TGCGGTCAACCGGCTGGACGGCCGAGACGCCGACTTCGAGCTGACCCGCGCCGGCCGCGTATCGCTGGTGAGCTGCAAACGGTGGAAAGTCGCGCGCACCGGAATCGAGCCGCTGCGCGAGCTGCATACCGCGCGGCTCAGGCGCGAGGCGCACGAGTGCATCTATGTCGCTGCAGGCGATGTGACCGAGGGCGCCATCGCATTCTCGGCGCAGAACGGCATCAGGCTGCTGCGCGGCGCCGAGCTGGCGAAGTTGCTGCGGCTATAGCCGCGTCGGCGGGACGCTTGTCTAGGAGCTGCACGAAAGCGCCGAGCAGCCGGCGCGATTCCGCGCCCATTCTGGCCGCCGCTCGGCAAGCGCATCGTGCTCGGGCTGCTCGTCGTAGGGCCGCGCAAGGACCTTCATCAGCCGCTCCAGCACCGAGCCGTCGTCGTGCTCGAGCGCGTCGATGGCGAGCTGGGCGAGATAGTTCCGCGGCACGTATTTCGGGTTCGCGCTGTTCATGCGCCGCAGGCGCGCCGCTTCGTCGTTGCCTTCCTCCCCGCTTTCCTCGCTGAGGCGCACGGTGTAGCGCTCGAGCCAGCTCTGGAGGAGCGGGCGAGGCGCGTCAGTGTAAAAGGCGCGCGCGAGCGGCGCGAGCGACGGGCGATCCGGCGCGACGGCCGTAAGATTGCGGAAAAACAGCGTGAAGTCGGTCTCGGCCTCGGAAAGCGCCTCGAACATCCCGCGCAGCAGCTCGGCATCGGCTTCGTTCAAGGAGGTCAAGCCGATCTTTTGCATGAATGCGCGCTGCCAGCCGGCATTGAAGGTTTCTGCGTACTGGGCCAGCCCTTTCTCGAGTACTTCCCGGGAAACCAGAGGTAACAGTGCCTCGGCAAGTCGCGCGAGGTTCCACTGCGCGATGTGCGGCTGCTGGCCGTAGGCGTAGCGCCGGCCCTGCGCGTCGGTGGTATTCGGCGTCCAGAGCGGATCGTAGCCCTCGAGCCAGCCATAGGGACCGTAGTCGATGGTGAGGCCGAGGATCGACATGTTGTCGGTGTTCATCACGCCGTGCACGAAGCCCAGGCGCATCCAGTCGACCATCAGCCGCGCGGTACGGGCGCAGATCTCGTGAAAGAACTGCTCGTAGGACTTTTCACGGTAGAAATTCCTGATCGCGTAGTCCACGAGCTGCTTCAGCAATGCAGGCTCGTTGCGCGCGGCGTGGATCTGGAAATTGCCGAAGCGCAGGAAGGAAGGCGCCACGCGGCAGACCACCGCGCCGGGCTCGGGGGCGGGGTTGCCGTCGTAGAACATGTCGCGGACGACCTGCTCGCCGGTGGCGACGAGCGAAAGCGCGCGCGTGGTCGGCACGCCGAGCGAGTGCATCGCCTCGCTGCAGGCGAACTCGCGCAGGGACGAACGCAGCACCGCACGGCCGTCCGCCGTGCGGGAGTAGGGCGTCCTGCCGGCGCCTTTGAGCTGCAGCTCCTGGCGCGAGCCGTCGCGCGCGACGACCTCGCCGAGCGTGA
>DASYPG010000012.1:0-2178 GCA_036006885.1 Burkholderiales bacterium
GCGCTCACCATCTGTCCGATCGTCACGAGCCCGAGACGCTGGGCCGTCTCGCGCAGCGGCGGCAACAGCGTGGCGAGCGCGTAAAAGGGAACGAGCAGATAGGGCCAGCGATGCCCGGGGCCGAGCACGTACCACGGCCGCGCGATGAGCGCCCGCCCCATATATCCGGTCGCGCCGGTGACGAAGACGCAGCGCCGCGTCACTACTTGCGCTTCTTCGCGCGCTTGCCCGCGGCCTTTTTCTTGCGCCGGCTCGCCGTCGCGACCACCGAGCCGGGATTGAAAACCCCCGAGCGCCCGGTCTTGAACACGACCACCACGTTGTCGATCAGGAAGTCGTCGACGTTGCCGGCCGTCATCTCGGCCGCGCGCACGCGCAGGATGTTGTTCTCCTGCAGCACGTTGGGGTGGATGAGCATCACGTTTCCGTTCCAGCGCGCGAGCGCGGAGCGGTCCTGGTGCGCCTCCGACCCCGAGCCGAGGATTCGCGACTCGAAGTCGACGCTCGGCGCGATGCCGCCGAAGATGGTCTGGCCGTTGATCTCCAGCCCCTGGCGCACCGACACGCCGAGGGTCTGGAACAGGAGCAGCGCGAACTGGCTGCGTTCGACCGAGGGGCAGCGGAAGGCAAAGGACTTCTCCCAGCCGGCGAAGGGTGCGTCGTCCTCGATGCCGGATTCGCGCTCGCGCAGCGACGGCTTCTCATCGCGAATCATGTCGCCGAATCGCTGGCGGACGTCGGTGATGATGGTGAAGTCCAATGCCATTGTTGTTGCCTCCTTTTCAGTTCGGGTGAAACTGCGGTGATTGTTACATCCGGCGCGGCGGCTTCGGTTGCGGGCACTGCGAGCCGATGAGGAGCGCGAGCCGAGCCGGCCCGGCCGATTCGCGGATCTCGCCCGTCGCCTCGACGCTCTGGCGGCGCTCCGCCGCCTCTGCGGAGCCCTCACCGGCCTTGGGCGCTGCGCCGAAGCGCTCCATCAGGAACCCGGGGCCCGACACCGTCGTGTTGCCCTGCGCGCTGGTGACGAAGCGCCAGTCGAAGCTCTGCTCGACGCTTTCGAACCTGTAGGCAAGGTTCGCCCGCGCCCTCGTGCGGGTCAACGTGCCGCGCGCCTTCAGCGTCCACGGCCCGTTCGCTTCCGAGGTGCACACGACCGCGGCTTGCGGCCGCGGCGCGTCCTGCCCGAAAGCCGAAGCGGCGCAGCTTATCGCCGCTGCGACCGGCAGCACGCCCAGCGATTTCGCTACGCGGACCATTCCGCGTAATGCGCAAAGGCGGCCCGCACCTTGCCGTTTTCCCCGAAATGCAGGACTTCCGCCGCCAAACCGCGGTGTCCCCTGTAGTAAAGCGTCACGCTGTCTGTCCCGGCGAGCACCGCAAGAAGCTCGAAGCGCAGCCCGGGCAGCGCTTGCAGCGCCTTCGCCCAATACGCACCCACGGACGCCTTCCCCTTCAACCTTCCGGAGGGCTCGCCCATCAGGCTCACGATGATCGGCGAGGACATCTCGAAATCATCCTCGTAGTGCTCCAGGACGCGCTCGAGGTCGTGCGAGTTCCATGCCGCGATCCATTCCTTGGCGAAGCGCTCGGCAAATCCTTCTTGGATCATGTGCGGTCCGGCGAGGATTTCGAAATGCGCGCACGCCACCAGCGCGTGATCTGATCCTGGCAGGGCGTAAGGACGTGCGAGGCCGCGATCAGCGCCAGGCCCGCGAAGAGGAACGGGACCGGGTGCCACCGCGAGGGAAGCAGACTCGCCAGCACCAGCATGAATACGCCGCCAGCCGCACAGGCGGACGAGATCTTCTTGCCATCCAGCCTCACGCCGGCGCCGTCCACTGAGGGTTCATGGTTGCGGCAATATCATTGCCCACCTCGGCGGGGATGAAAAGGGGGTCCACCTTGTCGGTGATCGCGCTCGACACGCTCCAGCTCTTCGGCACATACGACACAATCTGATCAACGCGGCTGCTTCAGACATCGAGCTTTCTTTCCCTGAACGTCTCGAGCGCGATCCGGTGCGCGTCGTTCGCCGCCGGGATGCCGGCATAGAGCGCGACCATCAGGCACACCTCGCGGATCTCGTCAGGAGTACACCCGTTGTTGAGCGCGCCGTTGACGTGCACCTTGAACTCGGCGGCGCGGTTGATCGCCGCGTTCATGCCGAGGACCACC
>DASYPG010000013.1:0-8853 GCA_036006885.1 Burkholderiales bacterium
ACGGCGGCCTGCGCCGCGCCGATGTTGTCGAAAAGCCCGATGACGGTCTTGGCCATGGCGCCTCCTTGCTGAGATGAATCCAACAAGCAAGGCGGGTGCCAGACGGCCTACATCTGCCCGGACTATGCCGGGCGGTGGCGACGCGCCACCCGGCTCACGAATAATGCCGAACATCCAAGTAAAAACGCATGGCTGATTCGGCTCTCGATATTGCAGTTGAAGGTGTTCGCGACCGCGCGAGCCTGGTTCGGATCTCCGCGCAGTGGGACGAACTCGCCCGCCAAGCCCTCGAGCCCAGTGCGCTGCATGCACCTGCGATGACGCTTGCCGCGCTGGAGGCGGCGGACCAATGCTGCCTGTCGTGGGCCCGGGACCCCGAGCGCAGCGACCTGTCCGCAACCCTCGGCGGACTGTTTCCCATACGGCGCCAGCGCAGCGCGTGGGGATTCCAGTCCTGGATCGTTCACGCGCCGCTGGTCGGTGCCGAGGGCGCACGGCGACACCTTTCGGCGCTCCTCGACTGGCTCAAGCGCAGCGGCGCCATGGTGGTTGAGTTCCGGCGCGTGCCGCGCGAGGGACGCTTGAACGACGCGCTCGCCGAGGTACTGCGCGAGCACCATTCCACGGTCTACGCCTGCGATATCCCGGCGCCGGGCGGCGTCGACGGCTCCGGCCTGCGCAACCTGGTGATCGGCCTGGGCGCGGTGGGCGGGATGTGGGTGTCTATGCTTCCGCTGCTCGAGCGCGCGAAGCGGCGCATGGCGCACGCTTCGCGCAGCGCATCCCCGGCGGTGACGACCTAGGGCGAAAGGTTGCGGGCATGCGCATAACGGTCCTCGATCATCCGGCGACGCTTGCCGCACACATGGCCGCCTGGAACGACCTGGCCGCGGCGACGCTGGAGCCGAACGTGTTCTACGAGCCGTGGATGATGCTCCCCGCGATCGACTCGTTCGGGCGCGGCGCGCAGCTTCGCTACGTGCTGGTCTACGCCGACCAGGCGGACGCTGCGCCGCTGCTGTGCGGCCTGTTTCCTCTCGAGCGCGTCGTGCGCTACAACGGACTGCCGCTTCCCCACGTCAGGCTGTGGCAGCACAAGCACTGCTTTCTCGGCACGCCGCTCGTGCGCGCGACGCATGCGCGCGCCTGCCTCAACGCCTTTCTCGACTGGCTCGAGGCCGATGCGAACGGAGCTGCGGCCATCAAGTGGGGCGTGGTCGCCGCCGACGGCCCGTTCTGGCGCGCCCTCGCCGAAGCGCTCGCGGAAAGCGGCCGCCGCAGCTTCGTGCCGTACCGCTACGAGCGCCCGGTGATGCGGCCGCGCTCCGGCGGCGAGGCTTTCCTCGCCGAGGCCTTGTCACGCAAAGGCGCGAAGGAACTGCAGCGCCTCGAGCGCCGCCTCGCCGAAGCGGGCAAGTTGGAGTATGCCGAGCTCCAGGACGCCGCCGAGGCCGAGCAGTGGATCGCGGATTTCCTCGAGCTCGAGGCGCGCGGCTGGAAAGGGCGCAACGCGAGCGCCCTCGGCTCGAGCGAGCCAGGGCGGCTCTTCTTCACTCGCGCGACGCGCGCCGCAGCACGTCGCGGCCGCCTCATGATGCTGGGCCTACGGCTCGCCGGAAGGTGGATCGCGCTCAAGTGCAACTTCGTGAGCGGCGAGGGCTCGTTCGCCTTCAAGATCGCTTACGACGAGGATTACGCCAGGTTCTCGCCCGGCACGCTGCTCGAGCTCGAGAATATCCGCCGCTTCCACGCGCGGCCCGAGCTGCGCTGGATGGATTCCTGCGCCGACCCCGAGCATTTCATGGCGAACCGGCTATGGCTCGACCGGCGCGGCCTCGCCGACCTCGTCACGACCACCGGCCGCACGACGGGCGACCTCATGGTTTCGTCGCTGCCGCTGCTGCACTGGATGTCGCGCACCCTGCGCCGAACGCCCGCCGCCACTACCCTTGGGAGCTGAAGATGAGCCTCGCGATCGACCAGGAAACGTTCAACGCGCAGTTCGCCCGGACCCCGTTTCTGGTGCCGCATCAGCTTGAGCGGCACACGCTGTTCACGCTTCCCTGTCTGGTCGAGCTTTCGAAGCGCCTTCCCGCCTCGCAGGTCGAGTACAACGCGGGCGAAGTCCCGGTCGGCCTCGACCCCGCGCGTACGCCGCGCAACGGCCTCTCGCCCGAAGAGACCATTCGCCGCATTGCTGAATGCCGCTCGTGGCTGGTGCTGAAGCACGTCGAGCACGATCCGGCGTACCGGCTGCTGCTCGACTACTGCCTTGCCGACGTGAGGGCGGCGTCAGCCCGGCTCACCGCCGGCATGCGCGATCCGCACGCCTTCATCTTCGTCTCGTCGCCCGGCGCGGTCACGCCCTACCACATGGATCCGGAGGAGAACTTCCTGCTCCAGATCCGCGGGACCAAGACCATGAGCGTATTCGACCGCGGCGACCGTTTGGCCGTGTCCGAGCCGGAGATCGAGCGCTTTCTGAGCGGCGCCCACCGCAACCTCGTATGGCGCGACGAGTTCCAAAGCAGAGCGCGCACGTTCAACCTCACGGCGGGCCAGGCGCTTCACGTGCCGTTCGCCTCGCCGCACTGGGTGCAGAACGGTCCTGAAGTGTCGGTCTCCTTCAGCATTACCTTCAATACCCGCGCTTCGATGCGCCTCGCGCACGCCCACCGGCTGAACGCCCGGCTACGCGGCTGGGGCGTGGCGCCGGTTCCGGTCGGCCGCTCGGCGTTGCGCGACGGGGTGAAGCAGCTTGTGTCGAGGGCAAGCGCCTGGCCGGAGAAGATGCGCGCCCGGCTCAGACTCTTGGCAGCGCGACGCCGACCAGCGTATCGCGGGTAATGATCGAGGCGAGCTGCTCCTCGTCCCAGCCCTCTGTGCCCTGCGGGCGCATTGGCAGCACCACGTAGCGCATGTCGGCGTTCGAGTCGTGCACGCGGATCGAGACGTCCTCGGGGATGACGGTGCCGAACTCCCGCAGCACCGCGCGCGGCTCGCGCACCACGCGGCGGCGGTAGTTTTCGCTTTTGTACCAGGTGGGCGGCATGCCGAGGAGCGCGCGCGGATAGCACGAGCACAGCGTGCACACGATGACGTTGTGAATCCGCGGGGTATTCTCCACCGCGATCAGGCGATCGGCCTCGAGGTCGAGGCCCCATTCGGCGCACGCCGCCTTGCCGTCGGCGAGCAGCCGCTTCCTGAACGCCGGGTTCGCCCAGGCGTGCGCGATCACGCGCGAGCCGCGCTGCGGGAACTCGGCCTCGAAGAGCTCCATGCGCTTGCGCACCTGCTCGGCGGTGAGCACGCCCTTCTCCTCGAGCAGCTCCTGGATCGCGCGGCTGAGGATCTCGTGCTCGGCCGGCGGCCCTTCGTCCTTTGCGTGGTCATCCGAGTGAGCGTGGCTCATGCCGGCTCCAGCCAGTGCTCGTAGATTTCCATCTCGATGCAGTCTTCGCTCGGAGAATCGTAGGTCGGCCACACGTCCTTCTGCATGAACCGAACCCGATAAAGCACGCGCCGGGGCTCGCCGTCGAAGCCGTAGGCGAGCTCCTCGGGGTTGGGGAAGCGGCCGCAGACGCGCTCGATCTCGCCTTGCTTGCCGCGGACATAGGCGGGCGTGCGACGATGGCCCGGCGGGTTTGCGGTCTTTACGCGCACGCGCTCGCCGGCGTTGAAACGCCGCTCCGGCGCCGGCGTATAGGCGCTAGGGGTCATAGCGCTTGCGGACCGCTTTGATCTTGTCCTCGAGCTCGCTCCGAGTAAACAAGCCTTTTTCCAGAAGCAGGTTGCGCATCGCTTCGGTGGTGCGCTCGAAGTAGCCGAGACGGTAGTAGCGGTCGCCGAGCTCCTCGGCCGCGCGGCGCAGCTCGTCCAGGCGCACCACCTTGCGGCTGGTGAGCGTGTTGCGCAGCGCGTTCGCCTGCTTCTCCCAGAACTTCATCCCGCGATCGACGGTGTCGATCGGGCCGGCGTTCTCGCCGCCGATATCTGCCGGGTTGCGGTTCATCTCTTCGGCGCCGGGTGGATGTTGTCGACCCAGTGGACTTCCTCGGGCTTCTCGACCGCGGGGATGTCGAGGTTCACGACCACCGGCTGCTGGCCGCTGCGGCACAGGACGCAAGAGAGCGGCTCGGTGTCGCTCGCGTTGATCTCCTGGTGCGGCACATACGGCGGCACGTAGATGAAGTCGCCCGGGCCGGCTTCGGACATGTACTCGAGCTTCTCGCCCCAGCGCATGCGCGCTTTTCCGCTCACCACGTAGATGACGCTTTCCACCGGGCCGTGGTGATGCGCTCCGGTCTTGGCCTTGGGATGGATGACGACCGTGCCGGCCCAGAGCTTCTCGGCGCCGGCACGCGCGTGCGTGATGGCTGCAGCGCGGTTCATGCCCGGGGTCTGGGGCGTATTGATGTCGAGCTCGTTCGAATGCACGACGCGCACGCCGTCGTGTTTCCACTTCGCATGAGGCCCGCTAGTCATTGCTGGTTCCTTTGGCGGCGGGGATGGTCCGTCCGGAGTAGTGCGTTGATCGGGCAAGATTATTGCTGCAGATACCTTGGACACGCAATATCTGCGCTGTCCGACACGCTATAGGAGACGTCATGATATTTGCAAAATCCGTACTCGCAGCAGCAGCCATGGCGCTTGCCTGCGGCGCCGCCTTTGCGGCCGACAAGGATAACGAGGCTCACAAAGGCTTCAACGACATGGACAAGAACGCCGACGGCAAGCTTACCCGCGCCGAGGCAAAGGGCAACAAGGAGCTGCTCGCACGCTGGAAGGAAGCCGACTCGAACAAGGACGGCGTCCTCACGCGTACCGAGTACCTCAAGCTGATGGCGAAGGTCGACGCCCACAAGGTCAAGGAGAAGGTAAGCGGGGCGCCTGAGGCGGTGAAGAAGGAAACCGCCGAGGCCAAGCGCCGCGCGCCCGACGCGAGCACCGGCTCAAGCGCCGAGGCGAAGACGAAATAACTTCAGGATCTGGACCAGGAATCGCGCAGCGTCACGGTGCGGTTGAACGCCACGCCGTCCTGGTCGCGCACGAAGTAGCCGTGGCGCTCGAACTGCAGGTTTTCGCCCGGCTTCGCATCGCGTAGCGCGGGCTCGAGCTGGGCGGTGATGGTGCGCTTGGAGTCCTTGTTCAGGTCCTCGACGAAGTCGCGCTCGGCGCCGGGGTTGGCGACGCTGAACAGGCGGTCGTAAAGGTGCACCGGCGCGGGATAGGCATGCCGCGCGCTCACCCAGTGGATGTTGCCTTTCACCTTGTACTTGTCGGCGCCCGGCGTGCCGGACTTCGAATCGGGGTGGTACGTGCAATGGACCACGCCGTTGTCGATGCCGGCGCACTTCACGACGTAGCCGAAGCGCAGGCGCACCTCGTTGCCGGGGTAGAGCCGGAAGTAGCCCTTCGGCGGGTTGAGCGCGAAGTCGTCGCGCTCGATCCAGAGCTCGCGCGAGAACGGCACCTCGCGCTTACCCCAGTCGGGTTTCTGCGGGTGGTTCGGCAGCGACGCGAACTCCTCGCGCTCGGCCGGAAAGTTGTCGATCACGAGCTTCAGCGGGTCGAGCACCGCCATGCGCCGCGGCGCGACCTCGTTCAGGTGCTCGCGCATCGAGTCCTCGAGCACCCCGAAATCGATCAGCTGGCTCGCCTTGGACACGCCGATTCTCTCGGCGAAGCGGCGAAACCCCTCGGCGGTGTAGCCGCGGCGCCGGGCCGCGGCGAGCGTGGGCATGCGCGGGTCGTCCCAGCCCGAGACGTGGCCCTCTTCGACGAGCTGGATCAGCCTGCGCTTGGACAGGACCACGTTCGTGAGGTTGAGGCGCGCGAACTCGATCTGCTGCGGCAGCGGCCGCGGCAGGAGTCCACCCTCGGCGAGCCGCTCGAGCAGCCAGTCGTAGAACGGCCGCTGGTCCTCGAACTCGAGCGTGCACAGCGAGTGCGTCACGCGCTCGACCGCGTCCTCGATCGGGTGGGCGTAGGTGTACATCGGGTAGATCGGCCAGGCGTCGCCGGTGCGGTGGTGCTCGGCGTGCTTGATGCGGTAGAGCACCGGGTCGCGCAGGTTCATGTTGGGCGAAGCCATGTCGATCTTCGCCCGCAGCACATGGGCACCGTCGGGAAAGCTGCCTTTACGCATCTTGCCCAGGAGATTAAGATTCTCTTCGCAAGTCCTGGTGCGGTACGGGGAGTTGCGGCCGGGCTCGGTGAGCGTTCCACGGTTGGCGCGGATCTCCTCGGCGCTCTGGCTGTCGACGTAGGCGAGTCCGCGCTCGACCAGGTGCTCGGCCGCCTGGTACATGAAGCCGAAATAGTCGCTCGCGTAGAGCGGTTGCGGGCCGTAGTCGGAGCCCAGCCAACGCACCGCGTCGATGATCGAGTCGACGTACTCCTGCTCCTCCTTCTCCGGGTTGGTGTCGTCGAAGCGCAGGTTGCAGCGGCCGCCATACTCGCGCGGCAGGCCGAAGTTGAGCGCGATCGACTTGGCGTGCCCGAAATGCAGGTAGCCGTTCGGCTCGGGCGGAAATCGGGTGACAATTGCCTTGTGCCTGCCCGAGGCGAGGTCGGCCTCGATCGCCTGGCGGATGAAATTCGATGAGGAGGGTGCGCGCTCCATGCTCAAGAAATTGACGGCATTCATCATTTTACAGTGCGCGCTGGCCGCGCCCGGCCTGGCGCAGGGGTTTCCTTCCAAGCCGCTGCGAATCCTGGTGCCGGGACCGGCGGGCAGCTCGCCCGACATTCGCGCGCGCCAGATCTCGACCAAGCTTGCCGAGGCTTTCGGCCAGCCGGTGATCGTCGAGAACCGCCCGGGCGGCGCCGGGCTGATCGCGGCGCGCGAGGCGGCGAAGTCGCCGCCCGATGGCCACACGCTGCTGCTCGCCCTCATCAACAACGCGATCGGCGACGTGCTCAAGCCCGATCCCTGCTGCCGGCTCAACCAGGAGCTCCTGCCGGTGTCGCGCTTCACCATGACGCCGCTTCTCGTCGTGGTCCATCCGTCGCTACAGGTGCGCTCGCTCGTCGAGTACATCCAGCTCGCGAAGCAAAAGCGCGGCGCGATGACTTACGCCTCGCACGGGCCGGGCAGCATCGCCCAGCTGGTCGGCGAATGGATCAAGACCGAGACCGGCACCGAGATCCTCGAGGTGCCGTACAAGGCGGTGAACGCCGAGCTCACCGACCTCCTCGGCGGGCAGGTGATGACTGCGTTCCCGGTGCCGCAGGTGGTGGTGAGCCCGGTGAGATCGGGCAAGCTGCGCGCGCTTGCGGTGCTGGGGCCCGCGCGCATCAACGTGCTGCCCGATGTGCCGACGGCGCAGGAGGCCGGGCTGCCGGGCATGGAAGCGCTCGCCTGGAACGGCATCTTCGTTCCCGCCGGGACGCCGCGGCCGGTCATCGACACGCTGCACCGCGAGCTGGTGCGCGCCTACACCGCACCCGACGTGAAAAGCCAGGTGCTCGGCACGGGCTCCTACGTCGCCGCCGACACCCCCGAGGAGTTCGCGGCGTTCATCCGCGCCGAGAACGAGAAGTGGGGCAAGGTCATCCGCGAGGCGAAGATCAAGCCCGACTAAAACGTGCCAAACGGACCAAATGGGCCCGGATCGACATTATTTCCGCGCCGGCACACGGCCGGGCGGCGAATAATGGCGCCCTGACCCGATCCAAGGGGGAGGCCAAATGAGACGCATAGATCTCGAGCCTGCGGTCAAGCGGGGGATTCTCACCGCGGAGCAGGCCGACGGGCTGGTCGAGTTTCTCGCCGCCGGCGACACACCTCGCTTCAACTTCGTTCACGTCCTGTACTACCTCGGCGGCATGATCGCCATCGGCGCCATGACGCTATTCATGACGCTCGGCTGGAACTCGCTCGGCGGCTGGGGCGGCTTCGCCACGGCGCTGCTCTACGGCGGGCTCGCGTTGCTCCTCACGCACTGGTTCCACGAGCAGAAGCACCTGCCGGTCCCCGCGGGGATCATGGCGACGCTCGCAGTGGCGATGGTGCCGCTCGCCATCTTCGCCGCGCAGATGGCGCTCGGCTACTGGGGCGACGACAAGCCCTACCGCGACTACCACAAGTACATCGATGGCCGCTGGATCATGATGGAGCTCTGCACGTTCGCCTTCGGCGCGGTGCTGCTGTGGCGCTACCGTTTCCCGTTCATGCTGATGCCGATCGCGGTCACGCTCTGGTACATGAGCATGGACATCGTGCCGATGGTGTTCGGCGGCGACTACTGGAACTGGGAGCTGCGCAAGGCAGTGTCGGTCTGGTTCGGGCTGGCGATGATCCTGCTCGCCTTCTGGATCGACGTGCGCTCGCGTTTCTCGCGCGACTATGCCTTCTGGCTTTACCTCTTCGGCGTGCTTACCTTCTGGGGCGGGCTGTCGCTCATGAATTCGGGCAGCGAGCTCGGCAAGGCCGCGTATTGCGGCATCAACGTGGCGATGGTGCTGATCGGCGCGATCCTCGGGCGGCGCGTGTTCGCGGTGTTCGGCGGCCTGGGAATCGCCGGCTACCTCGGCCACCTCTCCTGGAGCCTCTTCAAGGACAGCCTGGTCTTCCCGTTCGCGCTCTCGGCGCTCGGGCTTGCCATCATCTGGATCGGCGTGCTGTGGCAGCGCAACGAAGCGCGCTGGGCGGCGAGCCTGCGCGGCTTCGTCCCGGACGCCCTGCGGCAGCTGATCGAGGCGAGAGCGGTGCGCTGAGCGCGCTCAACCGCCGCGGGCGACGGCCTCGAAATCGTCGTCGCCGCCGAGGAGGTAGTGCCCGAGGTGGCCCACCGCCTCGCTGAAGGCGCGCGGGGCGAGCTGGTACGCGACGCGCCCGAGGCGGCGCAC
>DASYPG010000014.1:0-3584 GCA_036006885.1 Burkholderiales bacterium
GCCGCGGTGCTGATCGACGCCACCATGAAAGAAGACTTCCCGCCGATCTCGCTCCCCAAGCGCGAGTACATGGAGCGCGCGCGTACGATCTGGGAAGAGCTCGGCCTGCCCGCGCTCAAGCCGCAGACCCCCTGGTTCGGCTCGAGCCTCGGCGACTGGTCCGACGAGCTCGAGCAGGCGGCGCAGCTCGCCGTCGCCGGCGACTACTTCAAGACCGGCGAGGCGCTGGTGCAGCGCCGCCGCAGCGACCTGCCGATGAACACCGAGGTGCGGACCCTCGACCGCAAGAACGAGGGCGACGAGTAGAAGCTAGAACAGATCCTTCCACTTGGCGCGCGTCCGGTCCTGCAACTCCTTGCTCGCCTCGGCGACTGCCGGGAACTCGTGCAGGTGGTCCCAGGGGCGGCAGGCGTCGATCACCGCCTTGGAGCTGAGCGGCGCGTCGTAGCGGTAGGCGACGAACATGGGGTCGTTCTTCGAGCCCATGCCGCGCTGGATGATGTCGATGTCGATCGCCGGGTCGGTGCGCGTGGCCACGGCCCACATCACTTCGTGCAGGTTCGCCGGGTCGATGTCCTCGTCGACCACCACCGAGTAGCGCGACATGTAGGCGCCCACGCCGCACTGGCTCAGGATGTGGCCGGCCTGGCGCGCATGGCCTGCGTAGCGCTGCTTGATGGCGACGACATTGAACATGCGCGCGCCGCCGATCTCGTGCGCCCATACTGCCTGCACATCGGGCACCCCCGCCGCGACCAGCGCGTCCATCAGCAGCGCCGAGCGCATCACCGCCTTCGAGTACGAATAGTCGTTAGGCGGCTTTGCGGGAGGTGAACCCATCAGAATGGGTTCTTTCCTGAAGTGCACGCGTTCCACGGTTACGACCGGGGCCATGCCCGCCTTGCCTGGATAGTAGCCATGGAACTCGCCGAACGGTCCCTCGGTGCGCTCGTCGTTGGGCTCGACGTGGCCTTCGAGCACGATCTCCGAGGCGGCCGGAAATGGCAAGCCGGTGATCTGTCCTTTTACGACTGAAACCGGCTGACCCAGGATCGCACCGATGTAGTTGTACTCGCACATGCCGAACGGCACCTCGATGCCGGAGATGAGGTAAGCGAGCGGGTCGGCGCCGCAGACGATCACCACCGGAAAGCGCTTGCCCGCGGCCTTGTGCTTTTCATAGTGGATGCGCCCGTGCTTGCCCGGCACCATGTCGAGCGCGACGTGGCTCTTGTCGATGACCTGCACGCGGTAGGTGCCGACGTTGATCCAGTCCGAATCCAGGTCGCGCGTCACCACCGAGCAGCCGGTGCCGATGTAGCGCCCGCCATCGAGCTCGTGCCACAGCGGCGAGGGAAACGCGAGCACGTCGATTTCCTTCTGCGTATTCTCGAGCGCCGCTCCGGTTTTGACATCCACTGCGTTGAAATCCTTGGCGGCCGCCTGCCAATGCGCCGGCTTGCCGCGCAGCGCCTCGACCAGGCCCTTGTGGGTCTTTTGCAGCGGCAGGCGCAGGATCGACGAAAGCCGCGCCGGGCTGCTCGTGCTGCAGGTGAGCACGCGGTAGCCTTTTGGATAGCCCTTGATCTCGTCGAAGAGCAGCGCCGGCGGCGCGTCCTTCTTGACGTTGAGCTCGCTGATCGCGCCGAGCTCGAGATTCCAGTCCGCACCCTTGACCTCCCTCAGCTCGCCGAGCTTTTGCGCTTCGGCGAGCCACGTCCGCAGGTCCAGCCCGTTTACAGGGGGGTGGCTTTTCATGCGCGCAATTATAGAAGCGAGGGCGCTTAACCCCGTGGCGTTAACCCTTTGGCGGCCGGCCTGCGTTTAAAGCCCGGGAGTGAAACAACAACGGAGGTACACGATGCGCGCTTTTCGTCCTGTCCTGGCGGCAGGCGTCCTTTTGTCCTTCATGACGCTGGCACACGCTGCCGCTACCACCGCGCCGAAGGCCACCCTAAAGGCCTTCGCCAGCGAAGCCGAGCTGAAGGCGCTGCTTTTGAGCTGGGCCGACCGGTATCAGGCAAGGCGCGCCGAGCAGGCGCTGGGCGCGCTTCAGTCCGCGCCGACCGCCGCTCCCGCGGCGAAGGCGGCGGCGGAAAGTGCGGCGGACTCGATCACCAATGTGCAGCACGCCGGGGTCGACGAAGGCGGCATCGTCAAGCTGCACGGCGAGCATCTCGTGATCCTGCGGCGCGGGCGGCTCTTTACCGTCGAGGTGGGCGGGCTGCGGCCGGTCTCCGCGGTGGACGCGTTCGGCCCGGACATCGATCCGCGCGGCGCGTGGTACGACGAGATGCTGATCTGGCAGGACACCGTGGTGGTGATCGGCTACAGCTACGCCCGCGGCGGCACCGAGGTGGCGCTGTTCGATCTTTCACCCGCGGGCGAGCTGCGCTACCGCTCCACGCACCACCTGCGCTCGAACGACTACTATTCTTCGCGCAACTACGCCAGCCGGCTGATCGGCAGCAAGCTCGTCTTCTACACCCCGCTCTATCTCAACCCCGGACGCGCCGATCCCTTCGCGCAGTTTCCGGCGGCGCGCCGATGGCCGGAGGAATTCAAGCGCATCGCGCCGGCGTCGCGCATCTACCGCGCCGACGAGGCGCTCGACCCCTCGCAGGGCATCGCGCTGCACAGCGTGTCGATCTGCGACCTGGCGCAGCGCGATCTCGCCTGCGAGGGCACGGCGGTGCTCGGACCGGCCGGACGCGTGTTCTACGTTTCGCCCAACTCGGTGTTCGTGTGGGCGGCGAACTCGTCGCTCTTCCGGATCCCGCTCGACGGCAGCGCGCCGAGCGCCCTCAAAGTGAGCGGCACGCCGATCGACCAGTTCTCCTTCCTCGAGGGCAGCGACGGCGATCTGAACGTGCTGGTGCGCTCCGGCGGCCGCGGCGAAGGCATGTGGTCGGCCGAGCACAACGCCGGCGCATTGGCCCTCCTGCGCGTGCCTCTGGCGAATTTCTCCGACGGCCGCGACAGCGCACCCCGAAGCAATTACCGTAGCCTTCCAGCGGTGGCGGGCTATGCGCTGCAAAACCGTTTCGTCGGCGAATATCTCCTCTACGGCGGCGGCGCGGGCTGGAGGCGGCCGCAAAATATCGACGACCCGCGCGCCTTTGCCGTGCGCTATGCGCGGCCGGAGATGGCGCACGAGATCGTTCTCGAGCACGGCGTGGACCGCATCGAGGCCCTCGGTAACGATGCGGTGCTCGTCGGCAGTGACGGGCGCGACCTGCACTTCACCAGCCTGCGCCTTGGGCGCGTCCCTTCGGCGGCCGGGCGCTACGTGCGCCCGAACGCGAGCCAGGGCGAAACGCGCAGCCACGGGTTCTTCTACAACACGGCCGACGGACTGCTCGGCTTGCCGATCGTCGGTCCGGGCGAATCGGCCGCGCGGCAACTGCGCCGCGAGTCCGCTTCCGTGCTCTTCCTGTCCAACCAGCAACTGAAGCTGACCGAGGTCGGCGCGCTCGACTCGCGTCCCGGCGGCAACAACGACGGCTGCCGCGCTTCGTGCGTCGACTGGTACGGCAACTCGAGGCCGCTCTTCCTCAAGGGCCGCGTCCTCGCGCTGATGGGCT
>DASYPG010000015.1:0-4912 GCA_036006885.1 Burkholderiales bacterium
CACGCGCGCGCTGCTAGTCGGGCTCGTGCTGTGGCTCGCCCCCATCGCGCTGGTCGTGCTCGCGTTCGGCACCGGACACGTGCTGTTCGACATCGCGGCCTTCTTCTCCAAGCTCGCCGTGGTGAGCTTCGGCGGCGCGTATGCGCTCCTCGCGTACATGGCGCAGCAGGCGGTGGAGACCTATGGCTGGATGAGCGCGCCGGAGATGGTGGACGGGCTGGGACTCGCCGAGACCCTGCCCGGACCGCTCATCAAGGTCACTCAGTTCGTCGGCTTCCTCGCGGCCTATCGCGATCCCGTGCCGTTCTCACCGCTGGCCGCGGCCGTCATCGGCTCGGCGCTGACGACCTGGGTCACCTTCGTGCCGCCGATGATGCTGATCTTCGCGGGCGCGCCGTTCATCGAGCAGCTGCGCTCGAACCCGCGGCTCTCCGGCGCCCTGGCCGCGGTCACCGCGGCGGTCGTCGGCGTGATCCTCAACCTCACCCTCTGGTTCGCGCTGCACGTGCTCTTCGCGCGCGTCGAGGAGGCGCAGGTCGGGCCGCTGCGCTGGTACGCATTCGATCCCGCGACGCTCGACTGGAAAGCCGGCGGGCTAGCGCTCGTCGCCGCGTTCCTCATTCTGCGGCTGCATCGCGGCCTCGTCGAAACCGTCGCGGTCATGGCGCTCGCCGGTATCCTGCTGCGAGTCTTTCTCTGACCGAGAGGTGGGGCTTGTCCCAGTGATCATCGCGCGCCGCGGGGTGGGCAGCCTGCGCGAATCGCCGTTGTCGCAGATCAAGTCGGCCCGGCATTCGCAGGCGAGAAGTTGACCTGCGTCAACTGAAGCTGACCGCGTCCTGACAGGATAGGTCAGCGGAAAACGCTGCATGGTACTCATGGCCACAACGAGGCGAGATCAGGAGCTGGCGCGAGGCGTGCTCTCGGGGAGGTCGAAGCCGCCACCATGCGATGCAGCGCGCAGTGGCCGACATCGCGATTCTCGATCCGGAGCGCCTTACCGAGGTCGCGGGCTGACGCTGCGAGCTTTCCGTTGCGCCTGGGCAGGGTCTCGCGCGCGTAGCTGAGATGCGTCTGCGTGGCCGGGCGGGGTCGTTGACCCAAATCAAGATCGCGATGCGCGCGTCACGCTACTAAAGAAGCATGTACCAGATCCGGATCCACGGCCGCGGCGGACAGGGCGTCGTCACGGCGGCCGAGATGCTTTCGATCGCCGCCTTCCGCGAAGGCAAGTACGCGCAAGCCTTCCCGAGCTTCGGCTCGGAGCGCACCGGCGCCCCGGTGGTGGCGTTCTGCCGCATCGACGACAAGGAGATCCGCCTGCGCGAGCCGGTGATGCAGCCCGACGCGCTGCTAATTCAGGATCCCACGCTGCTCCATCAGGTGGACGTCTTCGCCGGGCTAGCGCCGGGCGGCACCATTCTCATCAACACCACGCGCAGCTTCGAGGAGCTCGGCCTCAAGGACCTGGTCCATCGATTCACGACCTGCACCGTGCCCGCGACGGACCTCGCCCTCAAGCACGTGGGTCGGCCGGTGCCGAACGCGGCGCTGCTCGGCGGCTTCTCGGCCGTTTCGCGTCAGATCTCCCTCGCGTCGGTCAAGGCAGCGATCGAGGAGAAATTCAGCGGCAAGGTGGCGCTCGGCAACGCCGCGGCAGCAGCCGCCGCATACGACCACGTGACGAGAGAGACTCATGCTGAAGCAGATTGAAGGGTCGCACGCCGTCGCTGAGGCGGTGGCGCTGTGCCGTCCCGAGGTGATCTGCGCCTATCCGATCTCGCCCCAGACCCACATCGTCGAGGGCCTCGGCGAGCTGGTGGCCGCAGGCGCCGTGGGACGCTGCCAGTTCATCAACGTCGAATCGGAGTTCGCTGCCATGTCGGTGGCGATCGGGGCCTCGGCTGCCGGCGCGCGCGCCTACACCGCAACCGCGTCGCAGGGGCTGCTCTACATGGCGGAGGCCCTATTCAATGCCTCGGGGCTCGGCCTGCCGATCGTGATGACGGTCGCGAACCGCGCCATCGGCGCGCCGATCAACATCTGGAACGACCACAGCGACTCGATGTCGCAGCGCGACTGCGGCTGGATCCAGCTCTTCGCCGAGACCAACCAGGAGGCGCTCGACCTGCACATCCAGGCCTTCCGCCTCGCCGAGGAGCTGTCGCTGCCCGTCATGGTGTGCATGGACGGGTTCATCCTCACCCACGCCTACGAGCGCGTCGACATGCCTACGCAGGAACAGGTCGATGCCTACCTGCCGCCCTTCAATCCGCGCCAGGTGCTCGATCCCGCCGAGCCGGTCTCCATCGGCGCGATGGTCGGCCCCGAAGCCTTCACCGAAGTGCGATATCTCGCGCACGCCAAGCAGATGCAGGCGCTCGAGCTGATCCCGGGTTGGGCCGACGAGTTCCGCCGCGCCTTCGGCCGTGAAGCCGGGGGCCTCGTCCACTGCTACCGCACCGAGGACGCCGAGACGATCGTAGTGGCGCTCGGCTCGGTGCTGGGCACGGTGAAGGACACGGTGGACGAAATGCGCCAGCGCGGCGAACGCATCGGCGTGGTCGGCATCGCCTGCTTCCGCCCCTGGCCGCTCGCCGCCGTGCAGCGTGCCCTCGCCGGCGCGAGACGCGTTGTGGTGCTGGAGAAAAGCCTCGCCGTGGGCATCGGCGGCATCGTTTCGACCAACGTGCGCACCGCGCTCGCGAACCCCGCCACGCCGGTCTACACCGTGATCGCCGGCCTCGGCGGCCGCCCCATCACCCGGGCTTCGCTCGCGGGCACATTCACGCGGGCGATGCACGGCGAACTCGACCACCACACCTTCCTCGACCTCGATCGCGCGCTGGTCGACCGGGTGCTCGCCCGCGAAAGCGAGGTGCGCCGCAGTGGGCCGCGCGCGGAAAACGTCCTGCGGGAAAAGCATGGCCTTCCAACCCGTTAAGTACTACCAGACCGGCACCTTCACCGTCGGCAACCGGCTGCTGCCGCCCGAGACGCGCCCCGTGCAGGCCAACATGCGCCGCACCAACTCGCTCAACTCGGGCCACCGCGCCTGCCAGGGCTGCGGCGAAGCCCTCGGTGCGCGCTACGCAATCGACGCGGCGATGGAGGCGACCAACCGGCAGCTGGTCGCCGCCAATGCCACCGGCTGCCTCGAGGTATTCTCGACCCCGTACCCGGAGACGTCGTGGCAGATTCCGTGGATCCACTCGCTCTTCGGCAACACCGCTGCGGTGGCCACCGGGATCGCCGCCGCGCTCAAGGCGAAGAACAGAAGCGATGTGCGTGTCATCGCGCAGGGCGGCGACGGCGGCACCACCGACATCGGCTTCGGCTGCCTCTCCGGGATGTTCGAGCGCAACGACGACGTGCTCTACATCTGCTACGACAACGAGGCCTACATGAACACCGGCGTGCAGCGCTCTTCCGCGACGCCGGCAGCCGCGCGCACCGCGACCACCACGCAGGGCAACGCCTTCAACCAGGGCAAGAACCTTCCGGCGATCGCCATGGCGCACGGGATTCCGTATGTGGCCACGGGGACGATTGCGCACTTGCGCGACCTCGAGGCGAAGGTGCGGCGCGCGATGGAGTTCCGTGGCGCGCGCTACCTGCACATCTTCGTGTCGTGTCCGCTCGGCTGGGGGCATCCCGCCGACCAGTCGGTGCGCATCGCGCGCCTTGCCAAGGAAACGGGCCTCTTCCCGGTGTTCGAGGCCGAGCACGGCGAGGTCGTGAACGTGGCGAAGATCCGCAAGAAGCTGCCGGTCGAGGAGTACCTGAGGCCGCAGCGGCGCTTCGCGCACCTGTTTAACCCACCGCCCAAGACCGAGGCGATCGCGCGCATCCAGGACATGGCCGACCGCAACATCCGCAAGTACGGATTGCTGGATGCGTAAGCCGTTCGCCATCACGCTTGACCCCGGATCGAGCCTGGCCAACCATACCGGCACGTGGCGCACGATGCGGCCGGTCTACGTCGATCGCCTGCCACCGTGCAACCACGCCTGCCCCGCCGGTGAAAACATTCAAGGCTGGCTCGCGCACGCCGAGTCCGGGGACTACGAGGCCGCGTGGCGCGTGCTGACGCGGGACAACCCGCTGCCCGCCGTGATGGGCCGGGTCTGCTATCACCCCTGCGAGACCGAGTGCAATCGCGCGGCCCTGGACGCCGCAGTGGGCATCAACTCGGTCGAGCGCTTCCTCGGCGACGAGGCGCTCCGACGCGGCTGGCAGTTCGACCGGCCGAGCCACGAGACCGGCAAGCGCGTGCTGGTCATCGGTGCCGGACCGTCGGGGCTGTCGGCCGCCTACCACCTGGCGCGCGCCGGACACAGCGTCGTGATCCGGGACGCGGGGCCCTGCGCCGGCGGAATGATGCGCTTCGGCATCCCGAAGTACCGGCTCCCCAGGGAAGTCCTCGAAGGCGAAGTCGCCCGCATTGTCCGACTAGGGGTCTCGCTCGAGCTCAACAGCAAGGTTAGCGATCTCCGCAAGGCGATGCAGGGCTTCGACGCCGCGTTCCTCGCGGTGGGCGCGCACATCGGCAAGCGCGCCTACATTCCGGCGGGAAGTTCGGCCCGCATCCTGGACGCGGTCTCCGTGCTGCGCTCGATGGAAGGCGAAGGAAAGCCGATGCTCGGGCGGCGCGTCGTGGTGTACGGCGGCGGCAACACCGCCCTCGACGTCGCGCGCACGGCCAAACGTCTCGGCGCCGAGGAAGCCATCATCGTCTACCGGCGCACTCGCGCGAAGATGCCGGCGCACGACTTCGAGCTGGAGGAAGCGCTGCAGGAAGGCGTGCTGGTCAAGTGGCTCTCTACGATCAAGCATGCCGGTGAAGCGTCGATCACGGTCGAGAAGATGGAGCTCGACGACAAGGGCTTCCCGCAGCCCACGGGTCAGCTCG
>DASYPG010000016.1:0-2931 GCA_036006885.1 Burkholderiales bacterium
AGCTGTCGGGCGGCCCCTGCAGCGTCGAAATCGTTCCGGACTGCGACCATTTCTACGCCGGGCGCGGGGACGCCGTTTCGACGATTGTTTGCTCGTGGCTGGCGAATGCTTTAAAACGGCCCTGAGGAGGAGTGATGCGCACCGATTACGACGTCCCTGTCGCCATGGACGACGGCTTGGTGCTGCGCGCCGACGTGTTCGGTCCGCAGGCCGAGGGGCGCTATCCGGTCATCCTCAGCTACGGGCCCTACGCCAAGGGCCTGGCGTTCCAGGACGGCTATCCGAGCGCGTGGCAGCGCATGATCACCGAGCATCCCGACGTCGCCTACGCCTCGAGCAACCTGCATCAAAGCTGGGAAGTGGTCGACCCGGAGAAATGGGTGCCGGAGGGGTACGTCTGCGTGCGCGTCGATTCGCGCGGCGCCGGCCGCTCGCCCGGCCACATCGATCACTTCTCGCCGCGCGAGACCCGGGACTTCTACGACTGCATCGAGTGGGCGGGCGTGCAACCCTGGTCGAACGGCAAGGTGGGGTTGAGCGGCATCTCCTATTACGGCATCAACCAATGGCAGGTGGCGTCGCTGCAGCCGCCGCACCTCGCCGCGATGGTGATCTGGGAAGGCGCGGCCGACTGGTATCGCGACATGACGCACCACGGCGGCATCGTCTGTACCTTCTGGGCGAACTGGTACGACATGCAGGTGAAGACCGTGCAGTACGGCCTGGGCGAGCGCGGGCCGCGCAGCCGCGCCACCGGCAAGCTCGTGTGCGGCGACGAGACGCTGTCCGACCGCGAGCTGCAGCGAAACCGCTGCGACTTCGGCGACGAGATCCTGTCGCACCCCCTGGACGACGACTATCACAAGGCGCGCTCGCCGCGATGGGACAAGGTGACCGCGCCGTTCCTTTCCGCGGCGAACTGGGGCGGGCAGGGATTGCATCCGCGCGGCAACTTCGAGGGCTTCGTGCGCGCGGCTTCGAAGGACAAGTGGCTCGAGGTTCACGGCATCGAGCACTGGACGCACTTCTACACCGACTACGGGCGCGAGCTGCAGCTGCGCTTCTTCAACAAGTTCTTGAAGGGGCAGGATCAGGAGTGGGACGGGCAATCCAGGGTCCAACTTCAAGTGCGGCACGTCGAGCGATTCGTCGAGCGCGGCGAGAACGAATGGCCGCTCGCGCGCACGCAGTGGACGCGGCTCTACCTCCACAAAGACTTCCAGCTTAAATCGGGCTCTGACCCCGATTCTTCGTCGGCAGTGCGCTTCGAGGCGCTGGGCGAGGGCGTCACGTTCCTCTCCGAGCCGCTCGGCAGGCAGACCGAGATCACCGGTCCCCTCGCCGCGCACCTGACGATCTCGTCGACGACGAGCGACGCCGATTTTTTTCTCATCTTCCGCGTGTTCACGCCCGATCTGCGCGAAGTCACCTTCATGGGGGCGATCGATCCGCATACGCCCGTCGCGCAGGGCTGGCTGCGTGCTTCGCACCGCAAGCTCGACCCGACGCTTTCCACCCCATATCGGCCGTATCACACACACGACGAAAAGCAACCGCTGAAAAAGAATGAAATGGTTTCTTTGGAAGTCGAGCTGTGGCCGACGTCGATCGTCGTCCCGGCGGGCTATCGCATCGCCCTCAGCGTGCGAGGACGCGACTACGAATGGCAGGCCTCGACCGGCGCGCGGCTGTCGAACTTCAAGAACGAGCTGCGCGGCTGCGGCCCGTTCCTGCACAATGAGCCGCGCGATCGGCCCGCCGAGATCTTCGGCGGCGCCACCACGCTGTACCTGCACGATTCCTACATTCTCATACCGGTGATTCCATGAAGCTCTACGGTTTCTGGCGTTCGCTCGCCACGTACCGAGTGAAAGTCGCGCTCGGCTTGAAAGGCATGAAAGTCGAAGAGATTTCCATCGATCTGCTGAAGGGCGAGCAGCACGGCGAGGACTACCGCAGCATCAATCCGCAGGCGGTGGTCCCGGTCCTGGCGCTCGACGACGGCGCGCCGCCGCTCTTCCAGTCGATGGCGATCCTGGAATACCTGGAAGAGACCAAGCCGCAGCCGCCGCTGCTGCCGAAAGACGCGCGCGGCCGTGCGCGTGCGCGCGGGCTCGCGCTGATCGCGGTCGCCGATGGCCACCCGCTGGTCGTTCCCCGCATCAGGATGTACATGGAGAAAGAGCTCGGCCTCGACGAGCCGACGCGCAACCGGTGGCTCCAGCACTGGAGCCTGAGCGCGCTGCAGGCCATCGAAGCCCACCTCTCGAGCGAGAAGGAAACCGGCCGCTTCTGCCACGGCGATACGCCGACCTTGGCCGACATCTGCGTCGCGAGCCAGGTGATCGGCGCTACCGCCTACTTCAAGTGCGACGTCTCGGGCCTGCCGACGGTGAAGCGCGTCTACGACGAGTGCATGAAGATCGACGCCTTCAGCCGCTTCCATCCCATGAAGCAGCCCGGCGCCCCGACGCACTGATGAAGAGTGTCGACATCGTTGACCGGTCCAGCCTGACGAACGGGCTGTACCGGCAGCTATCTCTGACAGCCGAAGAAACGGCCATCGTCACCATCGACATGCACCGCGGCCACCTCGACATGGACGTCGCGACGATGCCGGCGGAACCCGAGGACGCGAAGCGCGTTATCGCCCATGCCAGGGAGACGCTGGATTTCGCGCGGAAGGCGAGGATCCCGGTGATCCACGTGGTGCTGGTGTATCGCAGGCTGCCGGGCATCGGCAGCGAAGGCATGCGCTCCCACTTCTGGAAGGCGTTGCACGCGGCGCAAGCCGAGACCGACCGCCTTACGCCGGGCCGCAAGAGCACGGTGCGCGAGCACAACATCGAGGGCTCGCCCGGCACGCAGATCATTCCGGAGCTCTACCGGGAAGGCGACTACGTGATCGACAACAAGAAGCGCCTGGATTGC
>DASYPG010000017.1:0-12536 GCA_036006885.1 Burkholderiales bacterium
TTCTCGCCGAACCACAGCGGCTGGGGCGGCAAGCCGATGCCCTCGACCATCGCCTCCGACGAGGAATTGAAGGCCCTGGCCGGCGTTCTGGGCGAGGAGCGTAAAGGGATCTTCGTCATGGCCACGGGGCCGCGCGGCACGCCCGAATTCATGGAGTCGATCGCGGCCGAGACCCGACGGCCGGCGTTCATGGTGACGGTGCTCACGATGTTCAACCGCGCCGACCCGGGGCGCGCGCTGCAGTATTACGAGCGCTGCGCGCAGGCGATGGCGCGCGGACACGAGGTCTGCATCCACACGAGCTGCCAGCCGCTGTCGTTCGATTTCACGCTGCGCGAGCCCTATATCCTCTATTCGCACGATGCGTTCGACGCGGTCAGGGCGGCGCCGCCGCAGAGCCGGGCGAATATCTACCGCGATCCGGCCTTCCGCGAACGCTTTCGCCAGAACCTGCGCAACCCGAAAAGCGGCATCCTCTTTCACGGCGACTGGTCGCAGGTCGAGCTCGACGGGGTGCCGGTGACGCGCCTTTCGGCGGACCCGCTCGAGTTCGTGCTCGACCTGCCGCTCGATACGCAGCTGGTGGCGAAGCTCTACCAGAACGACGACGCCGGCGTTGCACCGCTGCTCAAGCATCCGGCAGGAGTGGTCGCTCTGTCCGACGCCGGCGCGCACCTCATTTACTTCTGCGACGCGGGCTTTGGGCTGCACTTCCTCGCGCACTGGGTGCGCGAGACCGGCACCTTCACCCTCGAGGAAGGGGTGCGGCGGCTGACGAGCGATCCGGCGCGGCGTTACCGCATCCCGCTGCGCGGCTCGATCGAGCCGGGAAACTGGGCGGACTTCGTGCTGTTCGACCCCGCTAGCGTCGGCATCTCGGCGTTGCAGAAGAAAACCGATCTCCCGGGCGGCGGCAGGCGCATGGTGCGCGCACCGATTGGCGTGCACGGCGTGTGGGTGAACGGACTACAGGTGTTCGACGGCCAGAACTATTCGTCGCGGCACGACGACGGACCGGGCCGCGTCATTAAGATATTTGACTCATAAGGGCCGCGGCCCCGCCGTAGCCGCACGTAATGTGCTCCCCGTACATTCGTGGTGCGAGGAGTCGCACTATGGGCACGCGTCTGCTGCCAAGAAACCTGCCGGAGCTGTTCTCGTATTCCCTTCTGCTCGAGCGCGAGGCCGCCCGGCGCTATGCCGAGCTCGAGCGCTTCCTGCGCGGCCAGGGGGCACGCGCCCTGGCCGAAGAGTTCGAGAAGCTCGGGCGCGAGGAACGCGAGCAATACGAGGTCATCGCGATGGGGACCGCGGGGCGAGAGCTCCCGGAGCTCGTTGGCTGGGAGCTCGGCTGGCATTTCGGCGCCGAGGGCGTGAGCGCCGGCACTGCTCCGCGCAGCCCGGCCGATGCGCTCGCCATCGCGCTCGGGTTCGAGCGGCGCACGCAGTCCTTCTACAACGACGTCGCGGCCAACGCGCGCGCCGACGCGGTGCGGGCTTTCGCCGCGGAGATGTCCGCCGACGAGCAGCGCCACATCGCCCGTCTCGAGGTACTCCTCGCGCACGAGGACCGGTTCGGGGACGACAGCGACGACGATGCCGAGGCGGCCGAAGGCGACGGCCCGCCGCTTCCCTGAAAGCTTAGTTCTCCAGGACGAGAAGCTCTTCGTCGAGCCAGTATAGTAGTTCGCATGCTGAGCCTTCTCGGACTCCTCGGCCGGCGCCGCGCGCGCGGCCGCGCCGCGCTTTCGGTGGCCGGCATCGCGCTCGGCGTGGCGCTCGGCTACGGCGTGCACCTCGTGAACCGCGCCGCCGTGGAGGAGCTCGCGGCCTCGGTACGCGCGGTGGCGGGGGAGGCCGACCTACAGGTGCGCGGCGGGCGCAGCGGTTTTTCGGAGGCGCTCTTCCCGCAGGTCGCGCGGCTTCCCGGGGTCGCGTGGGTCAACCCCGCGCTCGAGCTCGAAGCGGGCATCGCCGGTAGCGACCACCGGACCATCCGCGTGATCGGCGTCGACGCGCTTCGCGAAGGCCAGCCGGAGCTCCTCGCGCCCGACAAGGTGCTGCTCTCGCCGCTTGCCGCTGCCGCCTTCGCCAAGGAGCCGTTGCGACTCGTGGTGGGGCAGCGCGTGGTCGAGCTCGAAGTGGCGGGCGTGGGCGAGCTCAAGGGATTCGCCGCGCTCACCGACATCTCGACGGCACAGTGGCGCCTCGGGCGTCTTGGCGAGCTGAACCGGCTCGACGTCCACCTCGCGCGCGGTGCGAGCCGGGAACAGGTTTTGAATTCCATAAAAGACTTGTTGCCCCCCGGGGTCCATGTCGCCACCGTCGATACCCTCGAGCAGGCGAGCGGCTACCCGTCGCGCGCCTACCGTGTGAACCTCAACGTCCTCGCCATGGTGGCGCTCTTCACCGGCGGCTTCCTCGTGTTCTCGGCGCAGGCGCTCGAAACGGCCCGGCGACGCGGCGAGCACGCGCTGCTGCGCGTGCTCGGGCTCACCGCGCCCGGACTTGCGCGCCTGTGCCTCGCCGAAGCGGCCGGTCTCGGCGCGCTCGGTGGCATCGCGGGGGTCGCGCTCGGCTACGGCTTCGCGCTCGTTGCCTTGCGCTATGCGGGCGCGGACCTCGGCGCGGGCCAGTTCCGCGGGATCGCGCCGCACCTTGCATTTCAGTTTATTCCAGCCACTCTGTATATGGTCGCCGGCGCGGCCGTTGCGCTCGCAGGCGCGCTCCTTCCGGCGCTGGACGCGGCGCGCACGCCGCCGGCGCGCGCGCTCAAGGCGGGCGACGAGCAGCGTATGTTCCAGCGCGCGGGACGAGCCTGGCCGGGACTCGGCTTGCTCGCGGCGGCAGCGGCGCTGTCGCAGCTCGGGCCGGTGAATGGCCTGCCAGTGTTCGGCTACGCCTCGATCGGGTGCCTGCTCATCGGCGCGATCGCCCTGATGCCGCGCGTTTCACGGTGGGTTTTCGAACGGATTCCGTTCACCTCGAGAACTTCCTTCGCGCTCGCTGTGGCACAGCTGCGCGGCGCGCCGGGACAGGCGGCGGTGAGCCTGGCGGCGATCGTCGCCAGCTTTTCGCTGATGGCGGCCATGGCGATCATGGTGGCGTCGTTTCGCCATTCGCTGGACGACTGGCTCGACGCGGTGCTTCCGGCGCAGCTTTACCTGCGCAGCACCCACGCCGGCGACACCGGGTATCTCGAGCCGGGCTTCGAGGAGCGCGTGCGCGCGTTGCGCGAAGTCGAGCGCGCAGAGTTCCTGCGCAGCGGGCGCCTCATCCTCGACCCGGCGCGCCCGGCGCTTGCGCTCCTCGCACGCGACCGCGCCGGGAGCGCCTTCCCTGTCGTCGGCCGGCGCCATGAGCGCGCGCCTGGCGAGCCGCCGCTCGTGTGGGTGAGCGAGGCCGCTCATGACATCTATGGATTTGACGCGGGAAACACCATCGAGCTGCCCTTGAATGGGAAGCGCGTGAGCGTGACCGTCGGGGGAATCGTGCGTGACTATGCGCGCCAGCACGGCGCGATCGCGATCGAGCGCGCCGACTACGTCGCGCTCACCGGCGATCGGCGCGTGAACGACGCGGCGGTGTGGCTGCGCCCGGGCGTGACCCCGGCGCGGGCGATGGAGGCGATCCGCGCGCTCCCCGGCGGCGCGGAGGTCGACCTCGCATCGCCGCCCGAGATCCGCGAGGTGTCGCTCGCCATCTTCGACCGCAGCTTCGCGGTCACTTACGCGATGGAGGCGGTCGCGGTGCTGGTCGGACTGTTCGGGCTGTCGTCGAGCCTGGGCGCCATCGTGCTTGCGCGCCGGCGCGAATTCGGCGTGCTGCGCCACCTCGGCGTGACCCGCTCGGAGGTGCGCGCCATGCTCGCCGCCGAGGGCGGGCTGCTTGCCCTCGTCGGCGCGGCGGCCGGTCTCGTCGTCGGCGGGGCGATCAGCCTGGTGCTCGTTTACGTCGTCAACCGGCAGTCGTTCAACTGGAGCATGGAGCTCCATCCGCCGTACTGGCTGCTCCTCGCCCTCGCTTCGACCCTGGTCGTGCTCGCGATCGTGACGGCCGTGGTTTCGGGCAGGGAGGCGATGGGAATGGGGCCGGTGCGCGCGGTGAGGGACGATTGGTGAGACGGCGCGAATTCCTGTTGTCTCTTCCGGGATTGCTG
Organism: Burkholderiales bacterium; assembly: GCA_036006885.1. GTDB lineage: Bacteria > Pseudomonadota > Gammaproteobacteria > Burkholderiales > SG8-39 > SCGC-AG-212-J23. The sequence continues at coordinate 4,160 of DASYPG010000017.1, forward strand.
GCCGCCGGTGATTTGCGCGCGGCGAAAGTGACCTATCCGCAGGTAAAGCCGGGATACCGCCTGCATTTTCCGCGCGACCACGGCGCGCACCCCGAATACCGCGTCGAATGGTGGTACGTCACCGGCTGGCTCGACCAGCCGTACGGCTTCCAGATCACGTTCTTCCGCGCGCGGCCCGAGGAGGAGAGTCCGAACCCTAGCAGCTTCAATCCGCGCCAGATCCTGGTCGCCCACGCCGCGCTCTCCGACCCGAAGCGCGGGCGCCTCGTGCACGACCAGCGCGCCGCCCGCGCCGGGTTCTCGCTCGCGCAGGCTGAGACCGAGCGCACCGGAGTGTGGATCGACGACTGGAGCCTGGTGCTCGAGGGCACGCGCTACCAGGCGCGCATCGCGGCGCGCGACTTCGATTTCGATCTGACCCTGTTCGCGCGCGAGCTCGTCCTTCAGGGCGAGGCCGGGTTCAGCCGCAAGGGGCACCGGCCGGAAGAGGCGAGCTATTACTACAGCCGGCCGCAGCTCGACGTGGTCGGCAAGGTGAACGGCGTCGCGGTGAGCGGGACCGCCTGGCTCGACCACGAATGGTCGAGCGCCTACATGGCGCCGGAGGCGGCCGGCTGGGACTGGGCCGGGATCAACTTGCTGAACGGCGCCTCGCTGATGGGCTTTCGCATGCGCGACAAGAACGGCGGGACGCACTATGCGCCTCCCGGAATCTCCATGAAGCCGCTGCGTGTGTGGAAGTCGCCGCGGACCGGTGTGGAGTATCCGGTCTCGATGCAGCTCAGTTACCCTGGTGGCGACCTGCGCCTGGACCCGTTGATGGACGACCAGGAGCTCGACTCGCGGCTCAGCACCGGCACGATCTACTGGGAGGGCGCGGTGCGTGCGTTCCAGGGCAACGACTGGGTCGGACGCGGTTACCTGGAACTCACCGGGTACTGGAAGCCGATGAAGCTCTAAGCGATGAGAGCGTGACCCCGGCGAGGATCAGCCCAATGCCCGCGAAGTGGTACCAGCCCGGGTATTCGGCGAGAAAGAGCGCCGACAGCATCACTCCGAGCGCCGGCATGAGATGCATGGTGACGCCGGCGCGCACCGCGCCCATGCGCTTCACCACGTAGCTCCAGCCGGTGTAGGCGAACAGGAACGAGCCGATCGCCGAGTAGAGCACCGCGACGTAACCGGCGCCGTTCAGCCGCAGCTTCGGATTGAAGACGAGCTCCCAGGCCACCCACGGCGCCATGAAGGCGAGGCCGAAGACGCACACCATGACGAGCAGCTCGACGGTGTCGAGCGGGTCGCGCCGCAGCCTCAGGAGCACCGTGTAACCGGCCCACATCATCATGGAGGCGAGCGCCATGAGGTCGCCGACGTTGAACGAGAGCTTCGCCGGCTCGCCGCGCGTGGCGATGAGGAACACCCCGCAGAAGGAGACCAGCACCCCGGTCCATTGCCGCGCGCCGACTCGCTCGCCGAGCGGCATGGACATCAACATGATGAACACCGGCGTGGTGGAGAGGTAGAGGATGCCGCTCGTGGCGGTGGTGTAGTGAAGCCCGAGCCACTGCAGGCCGAGGTGCACGCCGCCGCCGGTGAAGCCGAGCGCCGCGATGATCTTCCAATCCCGGGAACGAAGCTCGGGCAGCTTGCGCCTCAGGTGCGAAACGGTGAACGGCAGGAGGATCGCAAGCACGATGAGGAGCCGCCCGACGGTCGCGATTCCAGGCGCGATTTCGTCGCGCACCGCGCGCGCCACGATCCAGTTGCCCGACCAGAGGAGGAGCGTCGCGATCAGGACCAGCCAGGCGGTCCAGCGCACCCTACTCGATGCTCACGCCGTAGCGCGCGACGAGCGCGCTCCAGCGCTCGACCTCGTCCTCCAGGAACTTGCGCTGCTCGGCGGCTGCGATGGCGAGGACGCGGCCGCCGTCGCGCTCGATGCGCTCGGCGAACTCCCGGTCCCGCAGGACCTCGGCGAGCGCCGCGCGCAGCGTGCCGACCGCGTTCGCGGGCGTGGCCGCGGGCGCAAACAGCGCGAACCAGCTCTCGCCTTCGAAGCGCGCGAGGCCGGTTTCGTTCACCGTCGGGACGGCTTCGAGCTCGCGGGAGCGATGAGGGCCAGTGATCGCGAATGCTTTGAGCCGACCCGCTTGCACATGGGCCTTCGCCGCCGACAGGTTGTCGATCATCACGTCGAGGCGTCCCGCGAGCATCTCCTGGTGCGCCGCGGGCGCAGCCTTGAACGGGACGTGCACCATGTCGAGGCCGAGGCTCTTGAAGAGGATCGTGCCCCAGACGTGCTGCAGCGTGCCGATGCCCGCCGAGCCGTAGGTGAGCTTGCCGGGATTCGCTCTTGCGTAGTCGACGAGCTCGGCGAGGCTCGTCGCCGGCAAGTCCCTGCGCGCGACCAGCACGAAAGGATAGGCCGATACGTAGCCGAGCGGCACGAAATCGCGCACCGGGTCGTAGGGCAGGGACTTCATCAGCGCCCGGTTCATCACCATGTTGAAGATGCCGCCGACGAGCAGCGTGTAGCCGTCGGGCGCGGCCTTCGCCGCGTATTCCGTGCCGACGAGCGAGCCGGCGCCGGGTCGGTTCTCGACCACCACGCTCTGCCTGAGGCGCTCGCCGAGCTTCTGCGCGACATGGCGGCCGAGAATGTCGGTGCCGCCGCCCGGGCCGATGGGCACGATGAGGCGCACGGGCCGCGCCGGGTAGTCCTGCGCAGCGGCCGCGGCGGCGAACAGGGCGCCGAACGCGATGCAGGCAAGGCGGCGCCGGGCGCTCATGGGGCCGCATGCTAACCTCGGCCATGCCGGTTGTGAAAGCGGCGGGGCGCTCGCTCAGCTACGAATGGATTGAAGGCGACGCCCGGGCAAGGCCGACGCTGATCTTCCTCCACGAAGGACTGGGCTCGATCGGGCAGTGGCGCGACTTTCCGCTGAAGGCGGTCGCCGCCACGGGCTGCCGGGCGCTGCTCTACGACCGCTACGGCTACGGCCAATCCGAGGTGCTCGCCGAGCCGCGCCGCGACGTGCGCTTCATGCACGACGAGGCACTGGTGGCGCTGCCCGAGTTGCGCCAGCGCCTGGACATCGAGGACGCGATTCTGGTGGGGCATTCGGACGGCGCCTCCATCGCCCTCATCCACGCCGGTGCGGGACATCCGGCGCGCGCCGTCGTGGCCATGGCGCCGCACGTCTTCATCGAGCCGATCTGCCTGGACTCCATCAGCAAGGCCGCGAACACTTTCGAAACTACCGATCTGCCGGCGAGGCTCGGCAAGTATCACCGCGATGCGCGGAAGACGTTTTACGGTTGGGCCGACGTCTGGCTCGATCCGCACTTCGAGCGCTGGGACATCCGCGACGAGTACCTGCCGGGCGTGCGTTGTCCGGTGCTCGCGATCCAGGGCTACGACGACGAGTACGGCACCATGGCGCAGCTCGACGAGATCGCGCGCCGCGTTGTCGGACCCTGCGAGCTGCTAAAGCTCGAACGCTGCGGCCACGCGCCGTTTCGCGATCAGCCAGAACAGACGCTCGCCGCGCTGAACCGTTTTGTTAGTCAGCGTATCTGACGCCGCGCCGCTCAAGCATGCGCAGCAGCGCCGGCCAGTCTTTGTGGTGCGCCGGGCGGTCGGGGCGGTTGAACTGCTGCGTCGTGGTGCGGGCGGCGGCCTCCGACATGAGCTGCACGTTGTGCATGCCCGCCGAGCAGGCGTCGATCTGGATCTGGCAGGCGCAGTCGAGGTAGTACATGACCTCGAAGGCTTCGCGCACCGTCCCGCCGAGCGCGAGCAGGCCGTGGTTGCGCAGGATCATCGCCTTGGCGGTCGTCCCGAGGTCGGCCGCCATGCGCGCCTGCTCCTCCGTGTAGAGCGCGATTCCCTCGTAGTCGTGGTAGGCGACGTCGGCCTGGATCATCATCGCGTGCTGGCTGATCGGCAGCAGGCCGCATTTCATCGCCGAGACGGCGACACCCGCGCGCGTGTGCGTGTGGATCACGCAATTGATCTCGTGCCGTGCCTTATGCACGCAGCTGTGAATGATGAACCCGGCCTCGTTCACGCCGGTGCCGAGGGGGTCGTCGAGGATCTTGCCGTCCCAGTCGATCTTCACCAGGTTCGACGCGGTGATCTCGTCGAACATCATGCCGTACGGGTTGATGAGGAAGTCCTCGGTGCCGGGCACGCGCGCCGAGAAATGCGTGTAGATGAGGTCGGTCCACCTGTAAATGTGCGCGAGCTGGTAGGCGGCGGCGAGGTCGACGCGCGTCTGCCACTCTTCCTTGCTGACACGGTCTCGAACCGAGGGCTTGATTGTCTTGGGGATTGCGCTCATAAATCCATCATACCGTTCAAAAGAGGGCGTGCGTAGTGCTTTCGGCCGCCGACAACGAGCTTCTTACGCGCACCGGCCCCGGCACGCCGATGGGCGAATACCTGCGTCGCTACTGGCTTCCCGTTGCGCTCTCGTGCGAGCTGCCCGAGCCCGACGGCCCGCCGCTGCGGGCGGAGATCCTCGGCGAGAAGCTCCTGGCGTTCCGCGACACGCAGGGGCGCGTCGGCCTGATCGAGCCCGCGTGTGCGCACCGCGGCGCCGATCTGTTCTATGGCAGGAACGAGGAGAGCGGCATCCGGTGCATCTACCACGGCTGGAAATACGACGTGGAAGGCCGCTGCATCGAGATGCCGAATGTGCCGCCGGGCGCGGCGTACCACGGCAAGATTTCCATCAAGGCCTATCCGACGCGCGAGGCGGGCGAGCTGGTCTGGGCATACCTCGGCCCGCGCGAGCGCATGCCGCAGGCGCTGCCGCAGCTCGAGGTCGCCGTGCTGCCGCCGGCGCACCGCTACGTCAGTAAGCGGCTGCAGCAGTGCAACTGGGCGCAGTCGGTGGAAGGCGCGCTCGACACCGCGCACTTCTCCTTCCTGCACATGCCGGCGCCTTCGGTGTTGAAGTACGCGGACCCGGCCACCGCCGCCGACGAGAGCCGCCTACGCTGGCTGCGCGACGACCCCATGCCGCGCTTCACCATCTTGGAGCACGAAGTCGGCTTCGCCGTGGGGGGTGCGCGCCGCGCGGACGGCGATCAGTCTTATTGGCGCGCTACCCAGTTCATGCTGCCTTCGCACGCGGTCGCACCCTCGGCGCTGCCGGGAGAGTTTTTCCAGGGCTACACCTGGGTGCCGATCCACGACGAAGCTTGCTGGATCTACACCTACGCCTGGCACCCCGAGCGGCCGCTTTCGTCGGAGGAGCGCGCGCGCTTCGAGAAGGGCGGCTACGGCCAGTTCGCGGAGCTCGGGCCGGGTTATGTGCCGCTGCGCAACCGCTCGAACGACTATCTCATCGACCGCGAGGAGCAGAAGCAGCGCTCGTTCACCGGCGTGCGTGGCATCGCCGAGCAGGACGCGCTCGCGCAGGACAGCCAGGGCCTGATCGCGGACCGCGCGCGCGAGCACCTCACGCCCACCGACGTCGCGGTGGTGCGCTTCCGGCGCACGCTGCTCGAGGCGGCGAGGGCCCTCGGCCAAGGCGTCGAGCCCGAGGCACCGCGGCGCGCAGCCGGCTATCGTGTGCGCGGCGGCGGCGCGCTCGCGCCCGCGCGGCTCTCCTTCGAGGAAGTGATGCTGCAGCGTTTTGGCAGCGCAACCGGAAAGGTGGAGGGATGAATCGACTGTGGGCCGTCCTCCTCGCAGTCGCGAGTGCGGCGGCGAGCGCGGCGGCCTGCGCACAGGACTACCCCGCGCGACCGGTCACGGTGATCGTGCCGTTCTCGACCGGCAGCGCGAGCGACGTCATCGCGCGCATCGTGCTCGAGCGCATGAGCGCGACGGCCGCGCAGCGCTACGTGATCGACAACCGCCCCGCAGCCGGGGGTGCGGTCGGTACGGCGGCCGCGGCCAAGGCAGCGCCCGACGGCTACACCCTGTTGATGGGCGCTTCCGGGCCGCTCGTCGTCGCCAAGGTGCTGCAGCCCGGTCTTGCCTACGAAGCCGAGCGCGACTTCGACCCGATCTCCTTGTACGGCAGGCTGCCGAACGTCATCGTGGTGAGCACGAAGCTCCCGATCAAGTCGCTCGACGAGCTCGTCGAGTATCTGAAGCGCAAGCCCGGGGTAGGCTATGGCTCGGTAGGTAACGGCAGTTCCCAGCACCTCGCCGGCGCGTTGTTCGAGCAGCTCGCCAATGTGCAAATGACCCACGTTCCTTACCGCGTCACCTCGCAGCTCCAGAGCGACCTCATCGGGGGCGAGGTGCCGGTGAGCTTCCAGCTACTGCCGAACGTGATCTCGGCCCTGAAGGCAGGGCAGGTGCGCGCGCTCGCGGTGGCGAATGGCTCGCGGCTGGCGGCGCTGCCGGACGTGCCGACCGCCGCCGAGCTCGGCGTGAAAGGCTACGAATCCTCGGCCTGGTTCGGCTTCGTCGCGCCGCGCGGCACGCCGCGGCCGATCGTCGAGAAGCTGAACGGCGAGGTGCTCGCCGCCCTGGCGGACCCCGCCTTGCGCGCCCGATTCGTGGAATTCGGCGCCGAGCCGGTGACCAGCACGTCCGGCGAGTTCGGACGCTTCATCGCTTCCGAGGTCGCGAAGTGGCGCGGCATCATCGCCAAAGCCGGCATCAAGGCCGATCCGTGAACTAAGCTGGTGCCGGCGTGAATTCCCGGTAGCCGGGCGCTTCGACCACTTCAAGCGCCTCGAGCAGCAGCTCCGGTCGGTTGGGCCGCAGGCGCTCCGAGTCCGAGAGCAACCGCCGCCACAGCCGCGCTTTCTTGTGACCGTGGTACAGGCCGAGCATGTGGCGGGCGACGTGGCGCACCGATTCCACGCCTTTCGCATACTCGTACATCGCGCGAACGACGTCGGTGCGGGTTTTGCCCGGGTCGGCGAGCAGCCATGGGTTGTGGTATGCCGCGCGCCCCAACATCGCGCCGTCGACGTACGCGAGATGGGTCGTGATTTCCGTCCAGCTCGTGATGCCGCCGTTGATCACGAACTCGAGCAACGGAAACTCGGACTTCAGGCGGTACACGTAGTCGTACTTGAGCGGCGGAATCTCGCGGTTTTCCTTGGGGGAGAGCCCCTTCAGCACGGCGTTGCGCGCGTGGACGATAAAGGTACGGCAGCCGGCCCGCGACACCGCGGCCACGAACTCGCGCACGAACTCGTAGCCTTCGATGTCGTTGATTCCGATGCGGTGCTTCACCGTCACCGGTACGGAAACAGATTTCCTTATGGCATCCACGCACTCGGCGACCAGCTGCGGTTCGGCCATGAGGCAGGCGCCGAAGGCGCCTTTCTGCACGCGCTCGCTCGGGCAGCCGATATTGAGGTTGATCTCGTCATAGCCATAGCTTTCCCCCATCCGCGCGCATGCCCGCAACTCATCCGGATCGCTTCCGCCGAGTTGCAGGGCCACGGGGTGCTCCTCGCGGCTGAAAGCGAGATGGCGCTCGACGTCGCCGTGGATGAGCGCGCCGGTGGTGATCATCTCGGTGTACAGCCGCGCGCGTGAAGACACCTGGCGCAGGAAGTAGCGGCAGTGCCGGTCCGTCCAGTCCATCATCGGCGCGACGCATAGCGTGTGGCTCGCCTGTGGTGCTACAGTCATCCGCTGCGAGTTTACTTCAGCATGGAAAAGCCCAAGCTCGATCCGAGGACGTCGATCGGCGCGCGCCTAAAGGAGTTCGAGGCGGCGGAGGCCGAGCGCATCCTCAACGCCTGCACGCGCTGCGGGAAGTGCTACGAGGTGTGCCCGATGGCGCGCTATTCGAGCGCGCCGGCGGCGGACGCGAAAGAGGTCGTGGCCGGCGTGCTGGAGGTGCTGCGGGGCGGGCGCGGCAGCGAAGCCGCGCTCGGCTGGATCGCGGTTTGCACGCGCAGTGGCGCGTGCGTGCCCGCGTGCCCCGACGCCGTCGATCCGCGCATGATGATGCGCCTTGCGCGCATGACGGCGCTCGGCGGCCGCGGCCTGCCGAAGCAGATCGAGCCCCACCAGGATGCGGACTACTTCGACCGGGTACGAGCGTTCGCGGAGCTGCAGCTCACCGACGAAGAGCGCAAGGAGTGGACCTGACATGGCCGAGGCGGTCACGTTCTGGTACGGCTGCAATGTGCTGCGGCATGGCGACATCATCCACGCCTGCATCGACCTCCTGCGCGCGCTCGGCTATGAGCCGCATCCCGTAGGCGGCCCCGACTACTGCTGCGGCACGGTCAAGGACGCGAACCAAGCCGCCGCCGGCGGCATGGCGACCCGCACCGTCGGGCGCCTGAACGAGCGCGGCGCCCGCGTCGTTGCGTGGTGCCCCTCGTGCCACTCGCACATGCACGACTTCATGGAGCACGCCGCCGAGCGGCGGTTCGACATCAG
>DASYPG010000018.1:0-11485 GCA_036006885.1 Burkholderiales bacterium
AGCACCCGATTGCGGTGGCGGCGTCAAGGAACAACCCCAAGCTCGCCGCGTTCGTCGTGGGCAGGCACGCCCATCACCGCGCCCTCGCCGTAGGACATGAGTACGTAGTTGCCGACCCAGACCGGAATCTTTTCCCCCGTCAGCGGATGAGAGACCGAGAGCCCGGTGGTCATGCCCTTCTTCTCGATCTGCGCGAGCTCCGCTTCCATCGCCGGGCCGCGCTTGCACTCTTCCACGAACGCCTTGACTTTCGCATCTCTTTGAGAAGCAAAAGCAGCGATCGGATGCTCGGCAGCGACCGCGCAAAACGTGGCGCCCATCAGCGTGTCTGCGCGAGTAGTGAACACCCACAAAACCCGGTTTTGGTTATCGAGAACGTAAGGAAAACCGACCCGGACGCCTTCCGATTTGCCGATCCAGTTCTTCTGCATCAGCTTGACCTGCTCGGGCCAGCCCGGCAGGTCGTCGAGCGCGGCGAGGAGCTCCTCGGCGTAGGCGGTGATGCGCAGGAAATACATCGGGATCTCGCGCTTCTCCACGAGCGCGCCGGTGCGCCAGCCGCGGCCCTCGATTACCTGCTCGTTCGCGAGCACGGTCTGGTCGACCGGGTCCCAGTTCACCACGCCGGTCTTCTTGTAGGCGAGTCCCTTGCGGAAAAGCCGGGTAAAGAGCCACTGGTTCCACCGATAGTATTCGGGCCGGCACGTCGCGAGCTCGCGCTCCCAGTCGAGCGCGAAGCCGAGGCTCTTGAGCTGCCCCTTCATGTACGCGATGTTGTCGTAGGTCCACTTCGCGGGCGGCACCTTGTTCGCCATCGCGGCGTTCTCGGCGGGCAGGCCGAAGGCGTCCCAGCCCATCGGCTGCAGCACGTTGAAGCCGCGCATCCGGTAGTAGCGGGTCAGCACGTCGCCGATGGTGTAGTTGCGCACATGCCCCATGTGCAGTTTCCCGGACGGGTACGGGAACATGGAAAGGCAATAGAACTTGCGCTTCGCCGGGTCTTCGATCGAGCGGAACGAGCCGCGGCTAGCCCAGAATTTCTGGGCGTCGTGCTCGACTGCTGCCGGATCGTAGACGTCTTGCATGGCCAATGGGCTCGGGAAGCCGCGGATTATAATGGGCGGGCCTTGTCGCTTCACCTCGAGCACCTCAATCCGGAGCAGCTAGCCGCCGTCACGGCGCCAGACGAGCACGCTCTTATCCTTGCCGGCGCCGGCAGCGGCAAGACGCGCGTGCTCACCACGCGCATCGCCTGGCTGATCAAGGGCGGCCGCGCCGGCCCGGCCAACGTCCTCGCGGTCACGTTCACCAACAAGGCGGCGCGAGAGATGCTCACGCGGGTGACCTCGATGCTGCCCGCCAGTCCGCGCGGGATGTGGATCGGCACCTTCCACGGCCTCGCCAACCGCATGCTGCGCATGCATCACGCCGAGGCCGGCCTGCCGCAGGTCTTCACCATCCTCGACTCGCAGGACCAGCTCGCCGCGATCAAGCGCATGGCGAAGAGCATGAACGTCGACGAGGAGCGCTTCCCGCCGCGCGAGCTCATGTACTTCATCAACGGCCAGAAGGAGGAGGGCATCCGGGCGCGGGAGGTGCGCGTCACGGACGAGACGACGAAAGGCTACGCCGGCCTCTATACGGCGTACGACGAGCAGTGCCAGCGCGAAGGCGTCGTGGATTTCGCCGAGCTTCTTCTCAGGTGCTTCGAGCTGCTGTCCCGGAACGAAATCCTCCGCGAGCACTACTCGCAGCGCTTCCGGTACATCCTGGTCGACGAATTCCAGGACACGAACCGCCTCCAGTACCGCTGGCTCAAGCTCCTGTCCGGCCACCCGAGGCCGCCGCAGGCCGGCGGGTCGCTCGTCTTTGCCGTGGGCGACGACGACCAGTCGATCTACACTTTCCGGGGCGCCAACGTCGGCAACATGGCCGACTTCGAGCGCGACTTCAAGGTGAGGAACGTGGTGCGCCTCGAGCAGAACTACCGCTCGCACGGCAACATCCTCGACGCCGCCAATGCCCTGATCTCGAACAACCGCAACCGCCTGGGCAAGAACCTGTGGACCTCGGCGGGCAAGGGCGAGCCCCTGCGCGTGTTCGAGGGCGAGTCCGACAACGACGAAGCGCGCTGGCTGGTCGAGGAAGTCGAGGCGCTGGCGCGCGACGGCACGCGCCTTTCGCACATCGCGGTGCTGTACCGCTCCAACGCCCAGTCGCGCGTGGTGGAGCACGCGCTCTTCTCGCGCGGCATCGCGTACCGGGTGTACGGAGGATTGCGCTTCTTCGAGCGCGCCGAGATCAAGCACGCGCTCGCGTACCTGAGGCTGGTCGCGATGCCAGACGACGACAACGCCTTCCTCCGGGTCGTCAACTTCCCCACGCGCGGCATCGGCGGGCGCACGCTCGAACAACTCCAGGACGTGGCGAAACGCGACGGCGTCTCCCTGACGAAAGCAAGCACGGAAGGGAAGGCAGCGGGCTTCAAAAAGCTGATCGACGACCTGCGCGCGGAGGTGCAGGGCCTGCCGCTCCCCGAGGCGGTCGAGGTCGCGATCGCCCGCAGCGGCCTGATCGAGCACTACAAGACCGAGCGCGAGGGCGCCGACCGCATCGAGAACCTGGAGGAGCTGGTCGCCGCGGCTGCCGCGTTCACTAAGGAAGAGCGCGAGACCGAATCGGGCGAGGCGCTCGATCCGCTCACCTCGTTCCTCACCCATGCCGCGCTCGAGGCGGGAGAGCACCAGGCGGGCGAAGGGCAGGACGCGCTCCAGATGATGACCGTCCACTCGGCGAAGGGGCTCGAGTTCGATGCCGTGTTCCTCACCGGCCTCGAGGAGGGGCTCTTCCCGCACGAACAGAGCGTGGTCGAGCGCGACGGCCTCGAGGAGGAGCGGCGGCTCGCCTATGTCGCGATCACGCGCGCGCGCAACCGCCTCTACCTCTCGCACGCGCAAACGCGCATGCTGCACGGCCAGACGCGCTACAACATCCCCTCGCGCTTCCTCGAGGAGATCCCCCAGCAGCTCCTGAAGTGGCTGACGCCGCGCCTCTCCAGGCAGAAGGCATTCCAGCCCGATTTCTCACGCCAGACCCACACGCCCTTCCCACGCAAGCCCCAGACGCGCGAAGTCGACGGATTCCGCATCGGGCAGAACGTCACTCATCCCAAATTCGGCGCCGGCGTAATCGTCGACCTGGAAGGCAACGGGGCGGACGTGCGCGTACAGGTTAACTTCCGCAACCACGGCCTGAAGATGCTCGCCCTCGCGATGGCTAAGCTCCAGGCCGCGTGAGCAGCCTCGCCAGTATCACTCCTAAAAAGGTTCCGGCCAGAAGAACCAGGGCGAACACCGCCGCCACGCCCATCACCATTCCCACCACGCCCCGCGGCATCCCCAGCGTCGCGCCCACGACGATCGAGAGCAGCACCGCCGGCAATGCCGCGATCACGGTCCCTCCGAGGGACAGCTTGACGAGGAGCTGCGGATTACGCGAGCGGGCGAGCAGGCGCGGCAGCGTGAGCTGTCCGATCCAGTAGCAGGCGAGCAGACCGCCCGCGAGCCCGACCGCGATGGCGAGCCACTCGCTCATTCGATCAATGGTTCGCGTCGTGGATGAGCTTGATGCCGAGCAACCCCATGACGCCACCCGCGGCGCGGTCGATCCAGCGCTTCCAGCGCAGGTAGGCCGCGGCCGGCGCCGACGCCGACAGCGCGAGCGCCACGATCGAGTACCAGCCCGCTTCGATGCAGAAGACCAGAAACGGCAGGACGAGCACGGCCCACAGCGGAAGCTCCGGCGGCAGCAGCGACACGAACACGCTCGCGTACACCACCGCCGTCTTTGGATTGCTGATCTGGGTGACGAAGCCAACCCAGAAGGACCGCTTTGAGCTCACTCCCGCGTTTCGGAAGTCGACCGGCCGCGCGGCATTGCGCCAGATGTTCCAGCCCAGATAGACGAGATAGGCGCCGCCGAGCGCCTTGAGGAGGGCGTACAGCAGCGGAACGGTCGAAAGCACCACGTGAACTCCGGCGAGCGCCAGCACGGCGAACAGCATCCCTCCGATGCCCATCGCGAGCGCCATCGCCAGGCCGTCGGCGCGCGAGCGTGCGGCCGACGTACGGGCCACTAGCAGGAAGCTCGGTCCCGGACTCATCGCACCGAGCGTGATCGCACCCGCAATGCTGAGAACCGCAAGCGGGCCTTGCGTCATCTTCGCATCGCGAACGTGTCGTCCGACGGGCCGCGGGCGCGGCGCACCAGCAGGATGGCGAAGAGATTCAGCGCCGTCGGCACGGCCAGGAAGAAAAGCGCCACCCAATCGGAATCGCCGCTCACGGCGAGGTAGACGACCAGCACCGCGACGAGCAGCAGGCCGAGTACGTTGACGCTGAGCCCGGCCCAGAACGAAAAGCGGTCGCGGAATGCGAGCGCCATGGTGCTGGCTGCAGCCACCGTTACGCAGTATCCAGACATGGCGAAAAAGCCCATGTCGAGCCTGCGGTTCGACAACAGGAAGAAGAGCGGCAGAAGCACGAGAAAGGTATTGCCGAGGAAGGCGAGCATACGCGCCCCGCGCGTGACGATCCCTAGCCGGGGCGCGGCGTCAGATACGCTGACTTTGGGTGCTGCGTAGGGGTTGTCGGCGGGGGCCGCCACGATCTCTAGCGCTGCGCGAGCAACGTTTGATAATCGGCGAGCGCGGCCTCGACCACCTTCGCTGCGTGCCGCACGCCATAAGCGAGTTGCACCGCGATCTGCGCCTTCTCATCCGGCACGAGCTTGTAGGTCTCGAAGTAATGCTGAAGCCGCTCGATCAGGATCGGCGGCAGGTTGGCGAGGTCGGTGGCGGTGCTCCAGACGAGGTCGCCTTCCACGACCGCGATGATCTTGTCGTCGGCCTCGCCTCGGTCGAGGAGCTGCAGTCCGCCCACCACGCGCGCCGGGACGATGATCTCCGCGCGCGTGATCGGCCGCTCGGAGAGCACGCAGATGTCGAGCGGGTCGCCGTCGCCGCGCTCCGCGCCCGGGCAGAGCGCCGCCACCTGGTCCCCGCAATAGGTCTTCGGGATGAAGCCGTAGAGCGACGGCGGCTGCGACGAGGTGCGCTGCGGCCGGTCGACCTTGATATAGCCACTCGCCTTGTCGACCTCGTACTTGATGAGGTCGAACGGCGTGATCTCGATATAGGCGTTGACCGAGAGCGGCAGGTTGCGTCCGGGCTCGAGGCCGTGCCACGGATGAGGTCGCCACTCGTGGAATTCGGGTCGCGTCACCTCGGATGCCATGCTGCATGCTACCCGGGTTTGCGCTGCGCCCCGCGGCGCTCGTAATGATCCGGATCTTCGACGCGCCAAGGTCGCGGTTCGCTGCGGCGAGAACGCCATAGCAGGCCGAGCCCGAGCACCCCGGCCACCGCGGCGAGTGCGAGCAGCGTGGTCGTGAGGCCTCTTCCATTCACCGCGAGGGCCACTGCGGCGAAGATCAGGCTCGCGGTGAATGCCGCAACGCCCGCTTCCCGCAAATGGCAGCGCGGAGTCTGGCGCCAGCCGCGCGCAACCTCCCAGGCGAGAACGCCCGCGGGCAGAAGCAGCCACCACGGGCTCGGATGAGGATGGCCGGCGACCGCGCCGATCAGCAAGGCCGCGACGAGCGCCGCCATCAGCAGCGATATCGGACGTCTGAGCCGGTCCCGCCAGGCACGCCGCAAATCGCGGCTGAGCAGAAGCACCGCCGCGACCGCGAGGAACAGCTCGATCGCGGACTGCGGCGTCATTTGCGGCATGGATCAGGCGCGGCTTGCGCCGGCCCGCGCGTCTGCGACGAACCTCAGGGTGATCTCATCGCCGACCGAGATCCGGCTGCTGACCCACTTCAGAAGCTCGTCGGTGGTCGGCTCCCGCATACCGGCGGCGGGTATCGGGTCGGAGGTCGTGGAATCGTCGAGTCCCCGAGCGGCGACCATGGCGACGAGCTGGCGGACCGCGTCGGCGCCGCAGGTCGCGACCAGCTGACCGTTCACTTGGATCTCGACCGCAATCATCGCGTAGCGAAGGCTACCACTGTAGAGCGTCCGGTCGTCACCCTGCCACTCACAGCGCTCATCATAGCGATAGCTCCATGAAGATTGCGCTCCTGCGGTACGCCTCCAGCATCGCCGGGTCCTGATACGCGTCCATGCTGTTGTCGGCGTACGGCTCGACTTCCACGAAGCCGACCGAACGATACAGACTGTGCGCGGGCGCGAGAGCCCGGAGGCTCTCGAGTCGTACATTCGTGTAGCCGAGTTCCCGGGCGTCGAGCAGCAACCGGTCCACCAGCGCGCGGCCGGCGCCGATGCCGCGCACGTGCGGCTGGATGTACATCCTCTGGATCTCTCCGACGTCCTGCGCCAGACGCTTCAGGCAGCCTACGCCGATGTCGCGGCCGTCGTGGCGGACGAGATAGAACCGGCCCGTAGGCGGATAGAACTTCGAGCGGTCTTCGATATCGGAACGCGCCATCGCGTCGACGTCGAAGGACAGCCCGTAGCTCGAGCGCGCTATGTCGCCGACCCAGCGTAGGTACTCGACGAGCAGCGCACGCGCGGCTTCGCGCTGTTGAGGCGTCTCGACCGGGACTAGATTCACTTCCCGAGCGGCTCCATCCCGCCCGCCCTGATCGTGGTGGATGCGCGCTCGGAGGCGAGGAACGCGATCAGTCGCTTCGCCGCTTCAACCTCCTTCGATCCCGCCACGACCGCGGCTGCGAAGATCTGATTAAGCTGGATCTCCTCCGCGATCAAGCCTGCGAGCTCGACCCCCGATGCGTGAACGATCTCGCTGACCGGCAGGAGCCCAATGTCCGCTTCGCCCGCCGCGACCATGGCCGCCGCGCCCGTGCCGCGGGGTGCGAGCTTGACGCGCACCTTGTCGGCGATGCCGAGACGCGGAAACACCTCGGCCGTCAGGAAGATGCCGCTCGTGCTGCTCGGGACGGCGACGAGCTTGGCCTTCAGTACCACTTGCTTGAAGGCCTCAACGGTGCCGGCGTCGGGTTTGTCAGCACCCGCGCGTACCGCCACGCCGATGGGAGTTCGCGCCAGGTCGACGTCCGTTCCGCCAGCGATGCGATTCGCGGCGATCAGCTCCGTGAGACCTTCCCTCGAGAGGATCACCACGTCGGCAGGCACGCCGCGCGCGAGCTGCGCCGCGATGGTCTGCGGTCCCGTTCCCTGCGACGAACCGGAGCCGGTCGCGACCATCATCCCCGTCGTCCGCTCGAACTCCGGCACCAGATGCTCGTACGGGCCGGAGAAGCCGCCTGAGATCAGCACCTTCAATTGCGAATTCAACTTGCCCCCTTCAGCCCGATCAGCCGTCGGCGCGCGACGCGTTCAGCGTCACGGCCGCGCGGATAAGAGCCTTCAATGCCTCCTCGTCAATCGTCTCGCCCTCGTGGAAGTCGATGGCACGCCTTGTGTTCCCCTCAAGACTGGAGTTGAAGAGGCGCGAAGGATCCTTCAGAGCCGCCCCTTTCGCAAAGGTCATCTTCACGACGCTCTTGTATGTCTCGCCGGTGCAGATCAATCCGTCATGAGACCACACCGGAACCTCCCACTTCCACTCCTCGACCACCTCGGGGTCCGCCTGCTTGATCAATGTGCGGAGCCGGGAGAGCATCTCGCCCCGCCAGTCGCCCAGGTGGTTGATCCTCTCGTCGATCATCCGAGATGGAGACTTTCCTTTTTGAGACCCGCTCTTCCTGACGGTGCTTCCTGCTTTCCGTTTCTTCTGTTTCTTGTGGCTCACGCTAGGCATCACAGCGCTCCGATCACAATTGTTAGGCCAGCTCTCGTACCAGCGGAAGGAGGCGCGAATCCTCCAACGCTGCAACACGATGCCCAATGCCAGCCAGATAGTCTTGATTTGAGGCGAACGCAAGGAACGACGCGACGCTTGACTGACGGACGAGCATGGCGGCGTCCCAACGCTCCCCGCTTGGGCCAATGAGGAACGCTCCACCCTTGCCGTAGAACAGCACTTCACCTCCCGATGCTTCCAGAAACGCAAGCGTGTACTCCATGTAGAGGCGGTAGGCAGCTTCGCCGGTGATGGGCGTGGCGGGTGCAAGCTCGGGAGAAGCTGCGTAGTCCGCGACAGCCCGAAAGCGAAGCAAATTGAGCATGACGACGCTGCCCGATATGCCACGAGTGAAGAACTCGCGGCCAGACTCTTGGGTCGGTTCCAGGTATGTCTGAGTTGTCATGTGCGATTTCATCGGTGCTGATGAACGAACGGTTAGGCATCACTGCGAAGAAGGTCCCTTCCCGCGGCTGTTGTGATGCCGTGGTTGGGCCTGCGCTCAAAGCCATCTCTTCAGAAACTCGGTTTGCACTCGGCTTGCTTCATCGAACAGCTCGCCGGGGAAGTAGAGCAGTCCGAAGTGCCCTCCGGCAATGTCGTACCACTGCTTGAAACCAGGAATGAGCTCGTAGGCCCGCTTGGTAACCGAATAGTTGGCGTGCACCATCTCGTCCTGCGGCGCAACGATCAACAGCGTGGGCGCCTTGACGAAGGGTGCGCACAACGCGGGGTGATAGGGCACGGGCGTTCGCGGTATCACCCGGGTGGCACTATTGACCCATCGAGTTCCGGCCCGGCCTCCGTAATCGATGAACCAGCGGAACGCCTGGATGGGCTTTAGCAGAGACGGCGTTCCTGCTTGGTCGAATGAAACGACCGGCATGGGACCGGTCGTCGTTTCCGGCGACCCACGAATATCGCCCTGCAACAGGATGTCTTTCAGGATGTCGAAATTGGCCTTGCTTGGCTCGACTGCGGGCGGCTCCGCGCCGAACACCGGACACTGGGCGACGATGACTTTGACCCGCTGCTCGATCGCACCCACGACGATGACCTGGCCGCCGGTGTAGCTGTCGCCCCACAGTGCGATTCGCTCCGGATCGACCTCATCCAGGCTCTCGACACATTTCATTGCGTCGCGGTAGCCTCGACATTGAATCCAGGGATTGATCTCCTGTCGCGGCTCGCCCTCGCTGTTTCCAAAATTCCGGTGGTCGTATAGCAATACCGCCAGGCCAGCACGGCAAAACCCCTCCGCATACTTGTCCGCCACCATGGACACGGTGGCCGACGTTCCGTGAGCCATGATGACGACCGGCGGCTTGCTCGCGAGCGTCTCCGGCAAGAAGAGCAGTCCGCGAAGTGTTGCCCCTTCCGATGGAAACTCAACGTTCTTGATCATTCGTCAGACCCGATGATCTGCGATTGTCCAACGCCTGTTAGGCATGTTCGAGCACCGCAACCAGGGATTGCATCATCAGGATGCGAGGCGCAAAAAGCGCTAACACCCCCACCTTTTGGAGCGGCTCATCCGTGAAGTTCCGGTAGTACTCGATCAGAATTGAAAACCGCTCATGTTCCCCTCCAAGCGTTGCATGCAATGGCGTGATCACGGCTGAGACAAACCGGGTGGAGTCGACTTCAAGGGAACGAACACCATCGCCGTAGAAGTCGAGGTTCTGATGCCACGGTTCGCCGTTGAAGCCTGAGGGTCCAAGTATTGGTTGAATGACCTTTTCGATGGCCTCGACCAGCCTCAGGTCAACTTCGCCGTGCGCCCGTTCAAGCTCGTTGGTAGAGCTATCGAAATGCCGCCTGTAATGCTCAAAACGCTTCCAGAACTCCTCCTCGGTTTGAACGATGCTGACTTCGGCAACTTTCCGCAGCCCAATGACTGAGAACATGCCTAATGTGGAGTTGTACGGCGCGCCGCGGCACGCCGCTCGAAGAGGAACCTGCGCTCGCGGCGCGTCCGCACCAACGCCAGGTCAGATGCCAGTTGCTCGCTCATTGGACGCTGCCTGGCATGCTGTCTTCGCGCCGCCACCAAATGGCGGTTCCGCAGGACCTCGTGGTTCAGTGTCAGAACGATGCACTAGACTACTCCAAGGTCAGCCTCGAAGAGACCATACAAGGTCGTCGCCGCGTACCAGGAGACCATGAACATGCAGGTCTAGCGCCGGCTCAGGCCCCGGCGGTCCGGGCGACCGCGAGAATTCCTACCAGCCCGAAAAAGCACAGGAACTGCACGAAGAAAAACCCGAAGCGCCACGAGGCGACGGCGTTCGTGTGGACGAAGCACACGTGCACCAGGGATTGGCATATCCGGGCGACGAGGACGGTTACCGCCAGGGCATCCACCAGCGTCCCGGTGACGTTGCCGACGTGGAGCGCGAAGACGATTGCGCCGAAGACTGGAAGGTTCTCGATGCAGTTCGCGTGAGCCCGCGTCGCGCGCTGGTACCACTCCTCCCCGCCCACGGCGTTGGCGGGGAAATCCCGGATCGCGACGCGTCCGCTGAAAATGCGGACCCAGCGGTAATAGCCGATGGTGAACAGCAGCAGGAGCATCGTCCACGTCGCGAAGCCGAGCAGCATCCACACGGGAATCGTCATGGCAGTTCCTCCGGGGGCGGACGACGCCCTATTGGGCTTCGTAGATGCGGATCTCGGGGTCCGCCGCGAGGTAGGGCTTCAGCTCGCTGACGACGTCCTGCCCGAACAGCGCACTCTTCAAATAGCTCTCCGCGGAGGCGCGCGAGTCGAAGGCGTGGAGGACCTGCACGTCCTCGTCGCGGAGGAGAAGCTCCTTGGACTGGGCGCCGGGGACCGTCGCGAGGAACGGCGGCTTGTACTTCGCGTAGACCGCGCCGGCCTTCGGGCGGTCCGCGCCGGACACCTTCATGGTGATTTCGAGAAATGCCTTTTTCATGCTCGTCTCCTGTCAGATGGTGCCCCCGATGGGCGTGGGACCGCACTCTGACAGGCGGGCCGCGATCGGGCTGTTCGCCAGATGACAGTCCCGAGACCGCTCAGGAATCGCTCAGGAATCGATCAAGCTCTCGATGTCCTCGATCCGGCGGACGCACACGTACTCGCGGTTGTAGCCGAGCACGCCCTTGTCGCGGAGCCGGTTGAGGATCGTGCTCACCACCGGCCGGCTCGCGCCCACGAGGTCGGCCAGCTCCTGCTGCGAGAGGCGAAGGTGCTGTCCGAAGCCATGTTCGCACCGCGTGGCAAATCCTCCCGACAGCTCGCGAAACGTCTCGGCCAGGCGCGCCTCGACCCGCTTGAACGCAAGGCCCTCGAGCCTGCGCTCCATCTGGCGCTGGCGTCGTGCGAGGATCGAGACGAACTGCAGGGAGGCGTCGGAGTGGTGGCGCAGCAGGCGCTGGAACTCGCCGATCGGCGCCCGCCATACCGACACCGCGCCCTTCGCCCTTGCGGTGTCCTCGGCTTCGGTAGCGCCGCCCAGAGCCGGGCCGAAGAAATCTCCGGCCGCCAGCACCGCCGTGGTGAGCATCGCTCCATCGTTGTTGAGCCGGGCGATGGTCACCTGGCCGTCGAGCACGCAGAAAACGGCGCGCGCGGGCTCCCCTTGCCGATAGATCGTGCCCCGGTGGCGAACGGCGACG
>DASYPG010000019.1:0-11540 GCA_036006885.1 Burkholderiales bacterium
AGAGGCAGCGACAAGGGAACGCCATGAAAAACAATAACACCATCGAAGCTGCGATCCTGCTGTCGCAAATGGACACGGTCGAGATCGAGCGGGTCGGCGCGACGACGGGTGTCAAGCTCCGCTTGGACCCAGCGCGCTCGAACAGCAACTTCCGCGTCTTCCGCGGCTGCAGTGATGCGAATAGCGTGATCGCCGAAGTCGAATGCCGCACCACGCGTGTGAAGGGCGCACCGCAGGGCACGCTGATTTATGTCGCCCTCAACGAAGCACTCGCGCCAAGCGTGAGCGACGTGACCTCGCGCCTGGGCAAGCCGCACAGCATTCACGAAGCTACCGGTTCGGCCATCTACGCCTACCAGGTTCCCGGCGGCGAGCTCAGATTCGCGGTCAAGACGGGATTGCCCGATGCAGTTCTCTCCATCGCCCTCGAGAAGACGCCCTCCGCCCAGCCGGTCGCGAGCCGTGCAGCGAAGTTGGGGTGTGTCGATCTGACGCCGGTCAGTTCTTGAATGGGTAGCGCACGCAGTGCGGCGCGTCGCACTTAGAGATCAGATGACCAACCGCCGCAAGAGCCTATTAGATAGAGTCGCGGAGAAGCCATTGGATGAGTCTCCGCTCTTTTGGCTCGCTATCGTGACGTCAATTGCGTTCTTTGCCTTCTTCAACTGGGGTGTTTTCACGGCATTTCCGCAGTAGCTCGAGCCAACAACCCTGGCGGTTCACAAAGGAGGTCTGAAAACGCCGTTAATTTCGACGATGACTCGGCCAACATCGACCACGCGTATGCAAAGGTTTGTCCGACTTGGCCAAGCGTCGTTGAAGTTGAGCGTCAAACCGCCGCCACCGAAGCGTCCGGAACGAATTTCATCAGGTGTCAACAAGGTTGGCTTGGCGCCAGACTGAACGGGGCGGCAGTCGAAGATATCTGTAGAGCTCGCGATAACCCGGGCCACGTGGTTTAGCGTATTTTCATCGGCTTGCTCGGCGCCGATCGCCGATAGGTAGGCGAGCTTGGCCACGATGGCGAGCGAAATCATTGGCTGCAGTGGGGGTGTTTGTTGTTTTTCTTCCACCATTCGCGCTCCGTCGGGGACGCGAATGATAGCGACGGGCGAGCGCCCGAATTTCTCAGATTGTCTTTGACGGGTGCAATTCAACGACTCGTTGAATAACCCCAACCTACATCCGGTCGAGGCTCTCGTCGTCGTAGGAAGCCGGGTCGGAGATCGGCTCGATGTGAACCAGGATGGCGGAGTTCGGCACGAGCGAGCGGATACGCTCTTCGATCTCTTCCGACAACTGGTGCGCGCGCTGGACGCTCCAGTCGTCAGGGACGAGGAGGTGGAACGAGATGAAGCGCCGCACGCCGGCGCGGCGGGTGCGGAAGGCGTGGAATTTCACGGCATAGCGGTGCGCGTACTCCGTGAAGATTTTGGTGACCTCGGCCTGCTCGCCCGGCGCGATCGCGGCATCGAGGAGGCCGGCCACGGAGCGGCGCACCAGGCCGACGCCGGTCCAGACGATGTGCAAGGCCACCGCCAGCGCGACGAGGGGATCGAGCCGCAGCCACCCGGTGAAAAAGACGAGTGCGACGCCGACGATGACGCCCGCGGAGGTCCAGACGTCGGTCATAAGGTGCTTGCCGTCGGCCTCGAGCGTGATGCTGTCGTAGCGCTTGCCGGCGCGGATCAGGACGAGGGCGGCGCCGAGGTTGATGAGCGAGGCGACGAAGCTGATTCCCAGGCCGAGGAACGGCGCTTCGAGCGGCTCGGGCGCAACGAGCCGCGGGATCGCGGTGAACAAGATGCCGGCTGCCGCCAGCACGATGAGCGCGCCCTCGATTCCGGCGGAGAGGTATTCCGCCTTGGAGAGCCCGTGCGGGTAGTGGTCGTCGGGAGGCGCGGCGGCGAGCCGGAGCATCGACAGCACGAGCAGCGCAGCCACCAGGTTGACGAGCGACTCGAGCGCGTCGGAGAGCAGGCCGACCGATCCCGTGAGCCACCACGCGAGGGTCTTCAGCGTGATGGTGGCGACCGCCGCGGCGATCGACAGCCAGGCGAAGCGCTCGAGGCTCGTCGGCCTCGACACGCCGGGGGGTGGGCTGGATTCCATCTTCAGAAAGTCATGCCGGAGAGATTTTGCCCTTTTCCAGCCTGTAGCCGCGATCGGCCACGCGCTCGGTGAAGCGCGCGCTCTGCTCGGCGAGGAGCACCGCGACCCCCGCCCACTTCATTTCCAGGATCGCCGCGGCGACCTGGTCGACGATCACGGGTGCAAGTCCCTCTGAGGGCTCGTCGAGCAGGATGGCCTTGGGGTTGCCGGCAAGCGTGCGCGCGATACAGAGCATCTGCTGCTCGCCACCCGACATGCTGCCGCCGCGGCGTTGCCGCATCGCGGCGAGCGGCGGAAAGAGATCGATGAGCTTCTCCATGCTCCACGTCGGTGCGTCTGCGCGCGGCGATTGGCGGCCGACCTCGAGGTTCTCGTCCACCGTAAGGTCGGTGAAGATGCGCCGGTCCTCGGGTACGTAGCCGAGGCCGAGGCGGGCGATCTCGTGCGGCGCGCGCCGCTCGATGCGCGCGCCATCGAAGCGGACTTCGCCCGAGCGCGTCTCGACGAGGCCCATCAGCGCCTTGAGCGTGGTCGACTTTCCGGCGCCGTTGCGGCCGAGGAGGGCGACGACCTCGCCCTTGTCGACCGCGAGGTCGAGGCCGAAGAGCACCTGCGCCCGGCCGTATCCGGCCCTCAGGCCCTGCGCTTCAAGCATCGCCAAGGTACACCTCGCGCACTTTGGAGTCGGCGCGCACCGCGTCGGGCGCTCCGGAGGCGATGATTTCGCCCTGGTGGAGCACGATGACGCGCGCCGCGTGGCCGAACACCACGCCCATGTCGTGCTCGGTGAAGAGCACCGCGATCCGGTCGGTGCGGGCAACCTCGGCCGCCAGTTCCATCAGCGCGCCGCGCTCTTCCGGCGCCATGCCGGCGGTCGGCTCGTCCATGAGGAGGACCCGCGGCCGGCCGGCGAGCGCCGCCGCAAGCTCGACCCGCTTCAGGTCGCCGTAGGCGAGCACCGCGCAGGGTCGCTCGGCCTGGCTCCCCATCCCAACGCGCTCCAGCAGCTCCTGAGCTTCGTCGCGATGGAGCTTTGGTGCAACCGAAAGGACCGATCCGAACCCATGATGGTACGAAAGGAGCGCGACCTGCACGTTCTCGCGCACGCTCATCGAGCCGAATGTCTGCGTGATCTGGAACGTGCGCCCGACGCCCAGGCGCGCGATGCGGTGCGGCGGCAGGCCCGCGACGCTCGCGCTTCCGATCAGGATGTCGCCCGCATCGGGGACGAGCTGGCCGTTCAGCAGGTTGAAGCAGGTGGTCTTGCCGGCGCCGTTCGGCCCGATGAGCGCGACCACTTCGCTCGGCTCGAGCGTGAAGGACACGTTCCTCACCGCCTGCACGCCGCCGTAAGCCTTGGAGAGGCCGCGGACCTCGAGCGCGCTCATCGGGCCAGCTTCTCCTTCACGAAGCCGGCGACGCCCTGCGGGAACGCGAGGACCAGCAGGACGATCACAGCGCCGATGGCGGCGCGCCAATATTCGATTTCGCGGGAGACCGAGTCCTCCAGCCAGGTGAAGAGCCCCGCGCCCCACAGCGGGCCCGTGAGCGTCTGCACTCCGCCGAGGAGCACCATCACCAGGGCGTCGACCGAGCGCGGGACCGAGAGCACCTCGGGCGAGATCGAACCCTTTGAAAACGCGAACAGGGCGCCGGCGAGTCCGGCGAGCGTGCCGGCGATCGTGAAGGCGGCCCACTGCACCGCACGCACGGGGATGCCGACGGCTTCGGCGCGCAGCGGCGAATCGCGCGCCGCGCGCAGCGCGAAGCCGAAGGGCGAGAACACCGTGCGCCAGGCGAGCGCGATAGCGCCTCCGCAGAAAAGGAGCGCCAGGTAGAAGTACGCGGGCTTGGAGCCGAGCCACGCCGCCGGCCAGGCGCCGATCAGCCCGTTCGAGCCTCCAGTGACGCGATCCCACTGGAAAGCGACCGACCATGCGATCTGCGAGAAGGCGAGGGTGAGCATGGCGAGATAGACGCCCGAGAGCCGCACGCAGAACCAGCCCGACACCAGCGCTCCGGCGAGCGCGAGCAACGGCGCTGCGATGAGCGCGATCTCCATCGGAGCTGAGAGGCGCAGCACGAGAAGCGCGGCGCCATAAGCGCCCAGGCCGAAAAACGCGGCGTGGCCGAAAGACGCCATGCCACCCGGTCCCATCATGAAGTGCAGGCTGGTCGCGAAAAGCGCGAACACCAGGATGTCCGTAAGCAGGACGAGCAGATAGCCTTGCGACACGAGCGGGGCCAGTGCGAGGACTCCAAAGGCTGCGCAGACAAGGATCAGGAACCCACGTGAAGGAACGCCGAACGGCGTCTGCATCGAGCCGGGGCCGCGCGCCTCCGCGATCGGCCGCCCGAGCAGGCCCCACGGCCGCAGCACCAGCACCACGGCCATCACGATGAACTCCACTGCGAGCGTCAGCTTGGAAAAGCCCAGCGCGAAGCAGAAGGCCTTGATCACGCCGATGAGCAGCGCGGCGAGGAAGGCGCCCGGAATCGAGCCGAGGCCGCCCACCACGACCACGACGAAAGCGTCGGAGACCACGCCGAGGTCGATCTCCAGGCTCGCCGGCTCGCGCGGGATGGCGAGCGCGCCGCCTAGGCCGGCAAGCGCGGCGCCGAGCGCGAACACCGCTGTGAAGAGCACTTTCTGGTTCACGCCGAGCGCAGCGGCCATGTCACGGTCCTGGGTCGCGGCGCGCACCAGCGTCCCCCAGCGCGTGCGCGTGAGAAGGAGGTGCAGCAGGACGAAGACCGCCGGCCCGAGCGCGATGAGGAAGAGG
This sequence comes from Burkholderiales bacterium, assembly GCA_036006885.1. Classification (GTDB taxonomy): domain Bacteria; phylum Pseudomonadota; class Gammaproteobacteria; order Burkholderiales; family SG8-39; genus SCGC-AG-212-J23. The sequence goes on from DASYPG010000019.1 coordinate 4,896, forward strand.
TCGTATTGCGGGAAAGCGCGGCCCGCGATGTCGGCGGCGCCGCGCAAGCCCGGCGCGCGTGGCCCCAGCATGTCCTCGGGTCCCCAGGTCCACAGGGCGAAGTCCTTGATGAGGAGGACCAGCGCGAACGTGGCGAGGAGCTGGAAGAGCTCCGGCGCCTTATAGATTCTTCTCAGAAGAATCACTTCGATGAGAATTCCAAAGACGCCGACGGCGCCCGCGGCGATCGGGATGGCGGCCCAGAACCCCACCTTGCCGGAGAGCGACACGGCGAGGTACATGCCGAGCATGTAGAGCGAGCCGTGCGCGAAGTTGACCACGCGGGTCACGCCGAAGATCAGCGAGAGCCCCGCCGCGACGAGGAAAAGCGAGCTCGCGGCGGCGAGGCCGTTCAGGAACTGCAGCAGGATCGCGGAACCGCTCACGCGAGCCTAGTGGGACAACCTGGGCGCGATGCGCGGGCGCATGGCGGCGCTTCGGATTACGGCTCTTTGCGCAGGGCGCGGATTTCCTGGTCGGAGGGCTGGAACTTCGCCCCGTCGGCGTAGTACCAATTCACCATCACGCCCTTGCCGTCCTTCAGGGCGAACTGTCCTACGTAGGCGCCCATGGTGGACTGGTGGTCGATCGGCCGCCAGACGATCGGGCCGAACGGCGACTGCATCTCGAGGCCCTTGAGCGCCTCGACGAGCTTCTCGGTGTCGGCCGATTTCGCCTTGCGGATCGCGTTCGCCACCGTGTAGACCGCGGTGTAGCCGACCACCGATCCCTGGCGCGGGTAATCCTTCCAGCGCTTCTCGTACGCGCTGCGGAACTTCGTATGCTCCGGCGTACTGATCTCGTTCCAGGGGTAGCCCGTCACCCACCATCCCGGCGGCGTCTCGTCCTTCAGCGTATCGAGGTACTCCGGCTCCCCGGCGATCAGGTTGAACACCGGCCGGTCCTTGAACAGGCCCCTGGTATTCCCCTCGCGCACGAATTTCTGCAGGTCCGCCGCGAAGAGCGAGCTGAAGATGGCGTCGGGCTTGGCGTCGGCGAGGGCCTGCACCACGGCGCCGGCGTCGATCTTGCCGAGCACCGGCGCCTGCTCGGCGACGAACTCGACCCCGGGCTGCGCCTGCGACAGCAGCTTCTTGAACGAAGCCGTCGCCGACTGGCCGTATTCGTAATTGGGATACACGATCGCCCAGCGCTTCTTCCCGAGCTTCGCCGCCTGCGGGATCAGCATCGCGGTCTGCATGTAGGTCGACGGCCGCAGGCGAAAGGTGTAGCGGTTGCCGTTCTCCCAAACCATCTTGTCCGTGAGCGGCTCGGAGGCGACGAACAGCACTTTCCTCTGGTTGGCGAGGTTCGCCACCGCAAGGCCGACGTTCGAGGCGAAGGTGCCCATGAGCACGTTGACCTTTTCGCGCGAGAGCAGCTCTTCGGCCACGCGCACCGCGTCGCCCGGCGTGCCGCCGTCGTCCCGGCTCACCAGCTCGAGCTTCCTGCCGTTCACCCCGCCGCCAGCGTTGATCTCCTCGAGCGCGAGCTCCATGCCCTTCTTGTAGGGCTCGAGAAAGGCGGGGAACACCTTGTAGCTGTTCAGCTCGCCGATCTTGATGTTTTGTCCGAACGCGGGCAGCGCCGCCGCCCACAGCGTGAGAAGCAAAAATCTTTTCATGTCTCGCCTTCCACTTTCGCGCCGCGGTCCGGCTTGATCTTGTCCGTTCCGCCGGGGAACACGCGCCAGAACTCCCTGCGTATGAGGCTCGCGATGGTCGCGCTCTTGTTGAGGCCGTGGTAGCGCGCCACAGCCTCCAGCATCGCGAGATCGCGCGCCGTCGCCGAGAACGTGCTCACCTGGGCCTTTGCCTTGGGCATGCCGTTATTATATATACTTTATATAAGAGTTAAACCGGATCGTTTGCGACGGCGTCGCGGGTGCGTTAGGGTACCGCCGTGACCATGAAGCCCTCGCACGGCAGGCTCGCCTTCGTGATGCCGGCGCCGAGCCCGGCGGCGTTCGAAGCGTTCTTCAATCACGAGGTCCGCCTGCGCTGGGACACGCTGCTCGAGGCGACGCACGTGGAGGGCGGCGGAACGCATCCGTATGCGGGCGCGATTTCGAGCAACCGCGGACGCGGCTGGAAAACCCTGATGACGATGCGCACGCGCTTTCTCGTCTACGACCCTCCGCGCCAGGCTTCGGCGGAGATGGTGGACCCAACCGGCATATTCGAGCGCTGGGCCGCGTCGATGCGCTTCAGCGATCGGGACGACGGAACCTGCAACCTGATCTACACCTACGCGATTCAGCTGCGCCCCGGATGGCTGGAGGCTGTGCTTGGGTGGTTGGGGAACATGCTGTTCGCGTGGGAGACGCGTCGCCGGTTCAAGGCGATGGCCGACTACTTGCGTGCCGGAAGGGAAGCATGAATCGGGCACTACCTGTCGTGTTTTCATTGATGTTCGCGGCCGCGCCGGCCGCGGCGCAGTCGCGCCACGATGCGCTCATCGCACGCGCAAAGGCGCTCGAGCTCGACACGCGGTACGTGCCGCCGCCCGGCGATCCGCTGGAGCTCCACGCTGCGGGCTATGCCAAGGTGATGTGCTCGGCGGTGTTCGTCACGGGCCTCGATCCCGACTTCGCTCGCGAGAACGTCGGCTTCTTCACCGGGCCGTACGAGGAGCGCGGCAGGCTGGGGAGGCCGGTGATCGATCGCGCAGCGAAGGCGGTGCACGTCACGCTGCCGAACGGCGTGAAGCGAACGGCGCGGTACCTGGGCGATCAGGGATGCGTGACGCTGCCTGCGGGTAAGGATGTGCCGGATTTCAAGCCCGTCCGCGTCAAGCGCCAGCTACCCGACCCGTCCACGCAGCCCTGGCCCATGGGCGATGTGCTGCCCAAGGAGCCCCTGCCGGCGGGCGTCGACATGGCCAAGGTGAGCCAGGCGTTGGACGCTGCGTTTGAGCCGGCGGCCATGACGGCGGCGTTCGTCGCGACGTGGAAAGGACGCATCGTCGGTGAGCGCTACGGCAAAGGCATCACGATGCACACGCCGCTCGAGAGCTGGTCGATGGGAAAGAGCGTGACGGCGGCGCTGATGGGCATCCTGATCCGGCAGGGCGTCTACGACCTTTCGCAGCCCGCGCCCATCCCTGAGTGGCAGAGCCCGGGCGATCCGCGCGCGAAGATCCGGATCTCCGACCTCATGCGCATGTCGAGCGGGCTGCGCATCCGGGCGCCGCAGGATCCGGATTACGACCCGTCGCGCGGTTATCCCGACCACGTCTACCTCTATACGGGTGCCGTCAATGCCTTCCACTACGCCGCGACGCGTCCGCAGCAATGGCCGCCGGGCAGTGTGGGACGCTACCGCAACAGCGACCCGGTACTGGTCAACTATCTCGTGCGGCTCGCGGTCGAGAAGCGCGGCGAGGAATACCTTTCGTTTCCGCAACGCGCGCTTTTCGATGAGATCGGCATCCGCACCATGGTGATGGAAACCGACCCGTACGGAAACTTTCTCTTGCAGGGCTACGAATTTGCGTCGGCGCGCGACTGGGCGCGGCTCGCCAATCTGTATCTTCAGGACGGCGTGTGGAACGGGAAGCGCATCTTGCCCGAGGGCTATGCCAAGTTCGTGAGCACCGTCGCGCCCGCGTGGCAGGCCGATGGGCGCCCCATCTACGGCGCGTTCTTCTGGGTGAACGGCGAAGGCGCTTTCCCCGTGCCGCGAGACGCGTACTACATGGCCGGCGCCGGCACGCAGATCGCGCTCATCGTTCCGTCGCACGACCTCGACGTCGTGCGCATGGGGCACTACCGCGGCGGCGGCCCCGGATTCCAAAGTCTCCAGCGCACGCTCGCGCTCCTCATCGAAGCGGTACCCAGAACAAACTGAAGCCCGCCTTGCGTCGGGCATTCGAATATGATCGGTTACGCCCGGTTCACGGCTTGACTGGGGAGGAACCATGTTGCATGTCTTTGTTGGTGGAATCATCGCCTTGCTGGCGGGCACGGCTGCCGCGCAAGGCTATCCCGCCAAGCCGATCCGCTTCATCGTGCCGTTCCCGCCCGGCGGAGGTACGGACATCGTCGCGCGCACCGTGGCTACCAAGCTGACCGAGACGAAGAAATGGGCGATCGTCCTCGAGAACAAGCCCGGCGCCGGCGGCAACCTGGGGATCGAGCAGGCGGTGAAGTCCCCGCCTGATGGATACACCATGGTGATCGGGCAGACCAGCAACCTCGCGATCAATCCAACGCTACACCGCAACCTTTCCTACGACCCGCTACGGGACCTCGCGCCGGTGGCGCTGATGGTCTCCGCGCCCATCATCCTGGTCACGTCGGACAAGCGCCCCTTCAAGTCCGTGGCAGAGGTCGTCGCGGCGGCGAAAGCGAAGCCCGGGCAGCTTAGCTACGCCTCGCCGGGCAATGGGACGGTGGCGCATCTCACGGCGGAGCTTTTCCAGCGCGCTGCCGGAATCCAGCTCAGCCACATTCCCTACAAAGGCGCCTCGCAGGCGATGACCGACCTCATGGGAGGGCAGGTCGACCTCTACTTGTCATCCGTGCCCTCCGCGATTGCGCAGATCAAGGGCGGCAAGCTGCGCGCGCTCGCCGTGACCGGCGCGAAGCGCAGCGCCGAGCTGCCGGAGGTTCCGGCGATCGCCGAGTCCGGCTACAAGGGATTCGAAGTGACGACCTGGTACGGCCTGCTCTTGCCCGCTGGAACGCCCGAGCCGATAGTGAAGCTGCTGAACGGCGAAGTGAATCAGGTTCTCAGGCTGCCCGAGGTGCGCTCGAGGCTTGCGGCGGAGGGCGGTGACGTCCTCGGCGGAACGCCCGGCGAATTTGCCGCCGTGCTGAAGGCCGACCTCGCGCGCTGGGGCGGGATCGTGAAGCAATCCGGCGCCAAGGTGGACTGAATGCGCTTTTACTTTCTCATCGCATGCCTCGCCTGCGCCTCGGCGGCGGCGCAAACCTGGCCGGCAAAGCCGGTGCGGGTCGTGGTCCCGTATTCGGCCGGAGGCGGCGCCGACACGGTGTCGCGCATTCTCTTCGCGAAGGTCGCTGAAGACCTCGGCCAGGCCTTCGTCATCGAGAACCGCGCCGGAGGCGGCGGCACCATTGGGCCCGCCGTCGTGGCGAAGGCGCCCGCGGACGGCTACGCGATCCTGTACCACGCGACGGCGCACTCCATAAATCCGGCGCTCGTTGCGAACCTGCCGTACGACACGCAGAACGACTTCGTCCCGGTGTTCCTGGCCGCGCAGGTGCCCAACCTTCTCGTGGTCTATCCGCCGGTGCCGGCGAAAACGGTGAGCGACGTGATCGCGCTGGCGAAGTCGAGCCCGGGCGGCCTGGATTGGGCCTCGTCGGGCAACGGCAGCGTGCAGCATCTCGCGCTCGAACTCTTCCGCGCCATGGCCGGCGTGAAGCTGAACCACGTGCCCTACAAGGGCGGCGGCCCGGCGCTGAACGACATGGTCGGCGGGCACATCAAGTTCTTTTTCAGCAATGCCTCGTCCTCGACCCCGTTCGTGAAGTCGGGCCAGGTGCGCGCCCTCGCGCATACCGGACGCGGGCGCCTCGCCGCCTTCCCGGAGCTGCCGCCGGTGTCGGACAGCGTTCCGGGCTTCGAGGCCTACGAGTGGAACGGCGTGTTCGTTCCGGCCGGCACGCCGGCGCCGGTCGTGAGGCGCCTCAACGCGGCGCTTAACGACGCCCTGAGGGAGCCGAAGATCGCGGAGCGGCTCGCCGCGCTCAGCGTGCAGGCGAAGCCCAATTCACCCGCCGAGTTCGCCGCGTTCTTCAAGTCCGAGCTCGACAAGTGGGGCAGGGTGATCCGCGAAGCGAACATCCAGCTCGAGAAATGAGAAGCGCGGCGCCGGCAGCGAGATGAAGGAGTTCCTGCTCAAGGAGGGTGCCGAGGCTGCGCCCATGACGCCGCAGGCGTTCGGCGCGTTGATCGCCTCGGAGATCGAGCGCTGGAAGAACGTCGCGGCGGCCTCCGGCATCAAAGCGGAATGAGCTTGAGAAAAAAAACATACGTTCCGCAAGCGCCCGGCACTCTCCAGGGCGTGCGGGTGCTCGACCTCTCGCGCCTCTTCGCGGGCAACGTGCTGACGCAGATGCTCGGCGACTACGGCGCCGAAATCATCAAGGTCGAGCCGCCGGCGGGCGATACGCTGCGCGCTTGGAAGACGAACGGCGTGTCGATCCACTGGAAGGTCTACGCGCGCAACAAGAAAAGTCTCTGCCTGGATTTGCGGAAGAACGAGGCGCGCGGTTTGCTGATGAAGTTCCTTGAAACGTCCTCCTTGTTCGTCGAGAGCTTCCGGCCCGGAACGCTCGAAGCCATGGGGTTCGCGCCCGAGATCCTTCTGCAACACAACCCGAAGCTGGTCGTGGTGCGCATCTCGGGCTGGGGGCAGGACGGGCCTTATCGGCGCCGACCGGGCTTCGGCTCGCTGATCGAGGGCATGTCCGGCTTCGCCGCGATCAACGGCTTCGCCGACCGCGAGCCGGTGCTGCCGCCGATGTATCTCGCCGACGGCTTCGCCGGACTGTTCGGCGTCTCCGCCGCGTTGATCGCGCTGCGCGAAGTGGAAAAGAATGGCGGGCGGGGACAGGTCGTGGACCTGCCGCTGCTC
>DASYPG010000020.1:0-10501 GCA_036006885.1 Burkholderiales bacterium
GCCTCGAAAGACCTGATCGTGGTGCTGCTCGACTCGTGGGGCAAGCAGTCGCGGATCGCGGACGCGAACCGCATCCGCAAGTGGCTCGAGATGAGCACCAAGGCGAGCCAGCGCACCTGACGTCATCTCGCTGCTCACAAAAAATCGGGGTCAGACTCCGATTTTTTTTGCCCATCCCTTAGCTGTCTTCTACTCCGACCTGAGCGCGTGCAGGGCAAATAGACCGCGCCGGTCGGTCCAGCTCTTGCGGGTGACGTATCCCGCGGCGGCGGCCAGGGCGCGGAAGCCTTCGATCGAATACTTGTAGGAGTTCTCGGTGTGGATCGACTCGCCGACGTCGAACGAGAAGCGGTGCCGGCCGATGCGCACGCTCTGGCGCGCGAGCGAGACGAGGTGCATCTCGATACGCCCCTCGGCGGCGTTGTAGAAGGCGTAATGCGCGAAGCGCTTCAGGTGGAAGTCGGCGCCCAGCTCCCGATTGATGCGCGCGAGCAGATTGAGGTTGAACGCCGCGGTGACGCGGCGCGAGTCGTTGTAGGCTGCGTGCAGCGCGTTGGCGTCCTTGCGCAGGTCCACCCCCACCAGCATGCGCGCGGCCTGGCCGCGAGTCATCGACAGGAACGCATGCGCGTCCTCCGGTGAGAGGTTGCCAATGGTCGATCCGGGGAAGTAGACCACGCGCGGCGCGCGCGAGCGCGGCAGCTTCACCGGGCGCGAGAAATCGCCGTTGACCGGAGCGATCTCGAGCCATGGAAACTCGCGCCCGAGGCGCTCGGCCGCGCCGCGCAGCGCCGCCTCCGAGATGTCGACCGGGAGGTACGCCGCCGGTCGCAGCGCGCGGATCAGGAGCCGGGTCTTCAGGCTCTCGCCGCTGCCGTACTCGATGAGCTCGCAGCCGCGCCTGGCGAAGCGCGCGATCGAGCGGATGTTCGCGCGGGTCAGCGCGAGCTCGGCGCGCGTCAGGTAATACTCGGGCAGCCTGCAGATGCGCTCGAACAGGCGGCTTCCAGCGTCGTCGTAGAAATACTTCGGCGGCAACGACTTCTGCGGCAGCGAGAGCCCCGCGATGACGTCGTCCAAAAAAGCTTTCAGGCTACACCGATGCGCGACGTAGGCCGGTGGCCGATCTCGTGAGAGATGCGGTCTGCGGTCTCCTTGACGAGCGGTCCCCACTGCAGCTTCATGCGGTCGGCGGGTGAGGAGAGCGACAGGGCGGCGACCAGCGTGCCGCTGTCGTCCCTGATGCCCGCGGCGACGCAGCGTACGCCCAGCTCGGCCTCCTCGCTGTCCGTGGCCCAGCCCTGGCGCTGGATCTTCTCTAGCTCGCGCTCGAGGAGCGGCACGCTGCTCAGCGTGTTCTTGGTGTGCGGCGCGAGGCCGGTGCGCTTGGCGTAATCGCGCAGCCGCGCAAAGCCTTCCTCGAGCAGGAAGAGCTTTCCCGCCGCGGTGACGTGCAGCGGCGCGCGCGCGCCGATGACGTGCACCACGCGCATCGCCGCGCGGCCCGACGAGCTGCGCTCCACGTACACGATCTCGTCGTCGTGGCGCACCGAGAGGTTGGCGGTCTCGCCGGTGTGCGCGTGCAGCTCGCGCATGAGCGGCAGCGCCAGCTCGCGCACGCTGATGCGCGACTTCACCAGGTTGCCGAGCTCGAGGAGCCGCATCCCCAGGCGATAGCTTCCCGGCTCGACGCGGTCGACCAGGCGGTCGGCCGCCATCGCCGCGAGGATGCGGTGCGCGGTCGACGGATGCAGGCTCGTGTACTGCGAGATCTGCTTGAGGCCGAGCGGCTCGGGATGCTTCTCCAGCACGTCGAGCAGGCGCATCATGCGCTCGACCACCTGGATCGGGTTCTTCTGCTCGTCCTTCGAAGCGGCCATGGGAAGCGCCATTGTAGAATGCGCCGCCATGCCTGTGGTGACCTGCATCGAGGACCTGCGCCAGCTCTCGAGGAAACGGGTCGCGCGCGCGATCTTCGACTACGTCGACTGCGGGTCCTACACCGAGTCCACGCTGCGCGCGAACCGCGCCGACCTCGAGCTGCTCACGCTGCGACAGCGCGTCGGCATCGACGTCGACGCGCGAAGCACGCGCGGCACGATGCTCGGCGAGGAGGTGACGATGCCGGTGGGGCTCGCCCCGGTCGGGCTCACCGGGCTCAACTGGGCCGATGGCGAGATCGTCGCGGCGCGCGCCGCGCAGCGCTTCGGCGTGCCGTTCACGCTCTCGACGATGTCGATCTGCTCGATCGAGGACGTCGCCGGCGGGGTGGAGAAGCCGTTCTGGTTCCAGCTCTACGTGATGCGCGATCGCGGCTTCGCCGCCTCGCTCATCGAGCGCGCCAAGGCAGCGGGCTGCTCGGCGCTGGTGCTCACGCTCGACCTGCAGGTCCAGGGCCAGCGCCACCGCGACCTCAAGAATGGCCTTGCAGTTCCCCCCAAGCTGACGCTCGCGACCGCGCTCGACATCATGACGAAACCCGGCTGGGCTCTCAATGTGCTCAGGGGCAGGCGCAAGTCCTTCGGCAATCTCGAGGGCCGTATCCCCGACGCGAAGAGCCTCACCACGCTCTCGCAATGGATCGCCGGCCAGTTCGACCCGACGCTGTCCTGGAAGGACGTCGAGTGGGTCAAGAACCTGTGGGGCGGCAAGCTCGTGCTGAAGGGCATCCTCGATGCCGAGGACGCGAAGATCGCGGCGCAGAGCGGCGCCGACGCGATCGTGGTGTCCAACCACGGCGGGCGCCAGCTCGACGGCACGATGTCTTCCATCCGCGCGCTGCCCGACGTGGTCGACGCGGTCGGCGAGCGCATCGAAGTCTGGTTCGACGGCGGCATCCGCAGCGGACAGGATGTGCTCAAGGCGCTCGCGCTCGGCGCGCGCGCGACGCTCATCGGCCGCGCCTTCGCCTACGGGCTGGGCGCGATGGGCGAGGCCGGCGTCATGCGGGCGCTCGAGATCATCCAGCGCGAGCTGGACGTGACCATGGCGCTGTGCGGCCTGCGCAGCGTGCGCGAGGCGAACCGCTCGATCCTGCGCGGCTATTGAAAAATCGTCTTCAGGTATTCCCCTAGGCGTACGACAGGAACTCCCCGATGGGTGCGGCGGTCCGCCGCGGCTATTCTTCGCTTCGCGTTGCGGTCGGGGGCCGGCCCGCGGCCTTTCAGGCAGGGGCGTTCAATACGCCTTTAGCGGTGCTCGCAGGTGCAGTCGGCTTCGCTCGAGCAGGGTTGGGGGATCCGGGACCCGTTGGCAGGTTCTCGACCGCGCGCTCTAGGCCCGCGCGCTCTGGCCGCCCGAGCGCCGCGCGGCGCGCTCCGCAAAGCGCGCCGGACTCAGCGCGTCGCACAGAACCCCTTCGATCGGCAGCGGCTCTCCCTCGAGCTCGGAGGCGATCAGCTCCGCCGCGAGCGTCGCCCACAGCAGCCCCCGCGAGCCGTACGCAAACGCTCCGTAAGTGTTTCCCGAAAGATTTCCCACTACGGGAAGCCGATCGGCCGTCACCGCCCGGAACGAGACGCGGCCGTGCACCGACTTCGGATCGAACGCGAATCCGGGAAGGATGCGGGCAGCGCGCTCGAGGTTGCTGGCATGGCTTTCCACGCGCGGCGCCGGATCTTCGTCCTCCAGGTCGTAAGTTGCGCCGACCACGCAGAGCTCGTCGAGCGCAGGAAGCACCATGCCGCCGCGCAGCACGACCGCGCGCGGCGCATCGACGCTTGCCGCCGGTACGTACGTGACCTGCCCGCGCACCCGTCGCAACCGTAAGTGGGGCAGCGGATGCAGCGCCGTAGCCTCCGTTCCGCTCGCGAGAATGACTGCGTTTGTTTTGAATTCGGATAAATTCTTTACCTCGGTATTGAACCGGCGCTCGAGGCGCTCGCCGCAGGCGAAGAGCTGCGCCTCGGCAAGCGAGGCGGGCTGGACCCACCCGCCGCGCGGAAACCACAGCCCGCCCGACGCCACCGGCACCCCGGCATGCGCCGTGGCTTCATCGCGCGACACGAGCTGCGCGTAGTCGGGAGGCAGAGAGAGCGCCGCGACCGAGCGGCGCTGGGAGAGCGCTTCCTTTTCGTCGCGCGCGAGCTGAAGCACGCCGCACGGATCCCAGCGCGCTTCCAGCGCGGACCATCTCTGAAGCGAGGCGAGGAAGGCGGCTCGCGTTATGCGCGCGAAGAGGCTGTCGTCGGGCGAGACCAGTGGATGAAACGCGCCGGCGTGGTTTCCCGACGCTTCCCTCGCCGGCCCGGCATGGCGTTCGAGCAGCGTGACGTTCCAGCCGCGCGCGCACAGCCGCTCGCACACCGCCGCGCCCGCGAGGCCTGCGCCGACGACGCTGGCGTTCCTTCTTTCCGGAATCGAAATGATGCGTCCAGGCTTGTTGTAGCGGGCGACCAGCATTTCCCTTTTCTCGCCGAACCCGGGCTGCTTCTCGACCGCGAACCCGGTTTCCTCGAGCGCATGGCGCACGGAAGCGGCGACGCTCCAGGTCGCCGCGGTGGCGCCCGGCGCGGCCAGGCGCGCGAGCGAGCGCATGAGCGCAGGCGTCCACATGTCCGGGTTCTTCGCCGGGGCGAAGCCGTCCAGATAGAACGCGTCGGCCGCGAGGCGCAGGTCGCGCGCCACCTTGACGTCGGCGAAGAAGAGCGTGAGCGTCACGCCGGCGCCGTCGAACTCGATGCGTTGTGCGCCGGGCACGAGCGCAGGCCATCGCGCCTCCAGCTCCGCGGCCTCGTCCCCGATCTCGGGCAGGCCGGCGAAGATGGATTTCGCGTCCGTCGCCCCGAATGGATGCTTCTCGATCGACACGAAATGCAGCCGCCGCGGGCGCCGCGGGTCGCGCCGCCACGCCTGCCAGGTGGCGAGAAAGTTGATCCCCGCGCCGAACCCGGTCTCCAGGATCACGAAGCGTTCGCGCCCGGCCCAGCGCTCGGTCACATGGTTGCCGTTCAGGAACACGTGGCGCGCCTGCCCGACACCGCCCGCGGCACTGTGATAGACGTCGTCGAACGCCTCCGAATACGGCACGCCCTGCTGCGTGAAACTCAGTCGCGCCGGAGTGAGGGGGACGGCCACGGCGTCATTTTGAAGGGTTCAGAACCCGGAGGGTTTAGACTCCCACCATGAAATATCGTCGCAAGGATGCGAAAGCCTACGCGCGCGAGCACCTGCGCGGCATCTGGGCGGCGACGCTCACGCCTTTCACTCCGGAGCTGCGGCTCGACTACGTCGGCTGGCGCCGGAACCTGCGCCACTGGTACCGCGATCTCGGCATCGCGGGGCTCTTCGTCAACGGCAAGCAGGGCGAGTTCTACGCCATGACGACCGAAGAGCGAAAGCGCACCGCGGAGGCTGCCGTGGCCGAGAAGGCGGGCGGCGTCATGGTGTCGTGCTCGGACCAGAGCCTCGACACTGTGCTCGAGCTCGCACGGCACGCGCAGGCGATCGGCGCCGACTACATCGTGGTGCATACGCCGCTGCTCTATTTCGGCGCGCATAGCGCCGACACCCTGTTCAATTACTATCGGCGTGTCGCCGACGCGGTCGAGATCGGCGTCGTGCTGTGGAACCAGCCCCCCGACTGCGGCTATCTGCTCGAGCCCGAGGTGTGCCTGCGCATCGCCGAGCTGCCGAACGTGGTCGCGATCAAGTACAGCGTACCGCGCGAGACCTATGCGCGGCTCTCGCGCATGGCGGGCGAGCGCCTGATCGTCAGCACCTCGAGCGAAGAAGAATGGCTCGACAACATCGTCGAGCTCGGCTGGCGGGTGTATCTGTGCTCGACGCCTCCCTACCTCCTCCAGAGCGCGGTCGACCGGCGCATGCATGAATACACGCAACTTGCCTTTCGCGGCGAAGTCGGGGAGGCGAGGAAGATCCGCGACAACCTCGACCCGGTGAGACAGGCGTTGAAAAGCACGCGACCGCAGGGCAAGGCGGCTGCGCACCAGAAATACTGGCAGGAGCTCCTCGGCCAGGCGGGCGGCGCCGTGCGGGCGCCGCTTCTCGAGCTGACCCGAGAGGAGAAGGCGGCCACGCGCGCCGCGTTCGAAGCCTGCGGACTCAAGATCAAGGAAAGGAATGCCGCATGAACAAGCCCGCCGAACTGAGACTCGGCACCGTCCCGTTGTGGATCAACGGCAAGCCCGTGTCCACGGCGAAGCGCTACGGCGACGTGTTCAACCCGGCCGTCGGGCAAGTCACCAAGCGCGTCGTCTTTGCCGACGCCTCGAGCGTCGACGCCGCGGTGAAGGCGGCAAGCGAGGCGCTGCCGGCCTGGCGCGATACGCCTCCGCTGCGGCGGGCCCGCGTCATGCAGGAATTCCTGAGTCTTTTGAAGAAAAACCAAAAAGCACTTGCTGCAATCGTGACCGAAGAGCACGGCAAGACGCTCCCCGACGCGATGGGCTCGGTGCAGCGCGGGATCGAGGTGGTGGAGTTCGCCTGCGGCATCCCGCACCTCCTGAAGGGCGAGTACGCCGAGAATGCCGGCACGCAGGTGGACACGCACACCGTGCGCCAGCCGGTCGGCGTCTGCGCCGGGATCACGCCGTTCAACTTCCCGGTGATGGTGCCGATGTGGATGTTTCCGATGGCGATCGCCTGCGGCAATACCTTCATCCTGAAGCCTTCGGAGAAAGTGCCCTCGGCGTCAGTGCGCATGGCCGCGCTCTTCCAGGAGGCCGGCCTGCCCGACGGCGTGCTGAACGTGCTGCACGGGGACAAGGAAGCCGTCGACGGCATCCTCGCGCACCCGGGAATTCACGCCGTGTCGTTCGTCGGCTCGACGCCCATCGCCAGGTACATCTATGAAACCTGCGCGCGGCACGGCAAACGCGTGCAGGCGCTCGGCGGCGCCAAGAACCACGCGGTCGTGCTGCCCGACGCCGATCTCGAGTTCGCCGCCGACGCTTTGATCGGCGCCGCCTACGGCTCGGCCGGGGAGCGCTGCATGGCGATCTCCGCGGTCGTGGCGGTGGGCGCCGCGGGCGATCCATTGGTTCGTTTGTTGGAAAACAAAGCCAAGGCGATCAAGGTCGGTGCGGGCGACGCGGAAGGGGTCGACATGGGCCCGCTCGTCACCGGCCCGCACCGCGACAAGGTGGCGGGCTATGTCGAGGCCGGACGCAAGGAAGGCGCGCGCCTTGTCGTCGACGGGAGAAGCTCGGCGCTGCCCAAGGAAGGCTTCTTCCTTGGCACCAGCCTCTTCGATCACGTGAAGCCGGAGATGACCATCTACAAAGACGAGATCTTCGGCCCCGTATTGGTGGTTTTGAGGGTGGATACCCTCGACCAGGCGATCGAGCTGGTCAACCGAAATCCTTACGCGAACGGCACCGCGATCTTCACCGAGTCGGGTGGCGCGGCGCGGCGCTTCGAGAACGAGATCCAGGTCGGCATGGTCGGCGTGAACGTGCCGATCCCTGTGCCGGTGGCGTATTTCTCTTTCGGCGGCTGGAAGAGCTCGCTCTTCGGCGACCTTCACGTGCACGGCGTCGAGAGCGTCAAGTTCTATACTCGGACCAAGGTCGTGACCACGCGCTGGCCGCATCAGGACACGCCCGCGCCCGGCTTCCACATGCCCACGCTCGGGTAGAGGTTGATTTCCAGATGAGAAAAAAGGCGGTTTTCGTAATCGGGCTTTTCTGGTTCGCGACGGCGTTTCCGCAGCAGGAATACCCCGCCAAGGCCATCCGGATCATCGTGCCGCTGTCGGCGGGCGCCGGCGCCGACATCGCGGCGCGCATCATCGCGCAGCGCATGAACGAGCACTGGAAGCAGCCGGTGATCGTCGAGAACCGTCCCGGCGCCGGCGGCCAGATCGGGACCTCCGCGGTGGTGAAGGCCGAGCCCGACGGCTACACCCTGATGGTGCAGTCCGCGTCGCATGCGGCGAACTCCGCGATCTACAAGAGCCTGCCTTATGACCCGCTCACCGATCTCGTCGACGTCGCCATGCTCGGCAAGACACCGTACGTGATGGTGAGTGCCGCCAACGGTCCGTACAAATCGCTCAAGGCGCTGATCGACGCGGCGAAAGCGAAGCCGGGCGAGCTCGCCTTTGCGTCGGCGGGAATGGGCACCTCTACGCACCTCGCCTCCGAATACCTGCTCGGCCTCGCCGGCGTGCGCATGATCCACCTGCCGTTCAAGGGCTCGCCGGAAGCCCTGCAGGACGTCCTGGGCGGCCGCGCGGCGTTCTATATGGCGCCGGTCAACGTCGCCGTGAATCTGGTGAAGGACGGCAAGCTCAATGCCCTCGGGGTGTCCACCGCGTCGCGCGCCGAGGTCCTGCCGGAGGTGCCGACCCTCGCGGGCCAGGGGCTGCCCGGGTACGAGGTGACCCTCTGGTTCGGCATGTGGGCGCCGGCGGCCACCTCGCCCGAAATCGTGCGCAAGCTCAACGAATCGGTGAACGCGATCGTGTTCGAACCGGTGGTGCGCGAGCAGTTCACCAAGCTCGGCATCCAGCCCGCGCCGATGAAGCTGGAGGAGTTCTCGCGCTTCGTGCGCAGCGAGATCGAGATGTACCGCAAGATCGTCCGGGCGGCGAACATTCAGCTGCAGTGAAGAGCTTTTGATCGTGCTCGTCCTTGGCACCGCCACTCCCGGGGGAGGCTTTCCGATCTACGGCGACGCGTTCGCCGAGGTGGTGAACGCGCAGGACCCCACGCTGCAAGTGCAGCCGCGCAACACCAAGGGCAGCGGCGAGAACGTGCCCCTGCTCGAGGCCGGCAAGCTCGACATCGCGCTCGTCGCCGGCGAGGTCGCGAACGCGGTGCTGGCGAAGCCCGACACCCGCCTGCGCGTGATCACCGCGATCTACGCTACGCCGGGGATGTTCATCGTGCCCGCCGACAGTCCGGTCCGCATGATCGCGGATCTCAAGGGGCGGCCGGTGGTCCTCGGCGCGCAGGCCTCGGGCATTACCGTGCTGGGAAGGAACGTGCTGCAGGCGCTCGGGGTCGAGGTCCAGCCGATCTACCTCGAGAAGGTCGCCGACGGGCCGCCAATGCTCGCCGACGGCCGCGCGGCGGCGATCTGGGGCGCCGGTGTCGGCTGGCCCGCGTTCACCGCGATCGCAAAGGGAGGCGGGCGTTTCGTGGCGCCCGACGCGCACGAGATCCGCGCCATTCTTGCGGAGAACCCGGGATTGCAGGCGGTGACGCTGCCGGCGGGAAGCTATCCCGGGCAGAACGCAGCGATTCCTTCGGTGGGCGCTTGGAGCTACGTGCTAGCGAACCAGGCCTTGCCGGAAGAGACCGCCTACCGGCTCGGGCGGGCGATCCATCGAGGCGAGCGCGCGTTCGCCGCGCGCCTGGAGCAGGCGCGCGAGACCACCATGGCGAACACGCTCGCCGCCGCACCGCGGCGCGAGCTCATCCATCCAGGCGTGCTGAAGTATCTGCGCGAAGCCGGGCTTCCCGGCGCGCGTTGACGAGCGAACGGCCCAAGCGCACGAGCGCATAATCGACGGCGTCGCGCAGCGGCTGCCCGCCGTCGGTGGCCCAATCCTGGTACTTCCGGAATTCGGTCTGCGTCTCCGCTTCGTGCTCGTCGAGCACCTTGCCGTCGCCGCTGCGGTAGAGGCGCGAGCGGGCGCGCAGGACCAGCGCCATTTCCCTCTCGTGCGCCAGGATCTCGAGCTCGCTGACTTCCACTTCCAGGATCGTCCCGCCCTGGACGTCTTCCGCCTTGGCGAGCGGCAGCTTGAGCTGCTCCGACGTTTTGGCGGCGAGACCGTTGGTGAAGCGCATGTCCGCAATCGCCTGCTCGATGGTGCCCCGAGCGCCGGCGACGCGGCCGAGCGGGTCGGTGGTGGCCGCCTGGACCGCGGCGCCGGCGAGGCCGCCGACCAGTCCGCCGACCACCGCCACCGGCACGACGACCATCATGCAGAGCGGGCCGCCGATGGTGCAGAGCATGCCCGCCGACGAGTACGCCGACATCGCGCCAATCCCGGCGCCGCCGGTCGCGCCGATGACCGCGCCGTCGGCGTAGCGCACCTGGCTGCCCTGGAACTGCGCGGCGGGCTCGAGCCGCGAGGCGACGACCGCGGCCGGCGCGGCGGCGACGGACGCGGCCTCCTGCCGGGAAGGCGCGGTGACGCCGCAGCCCGCCAGAGCCGCGGCACAGAAGAACGCGAGAGAAGTGCGCATCAGCGCTGAACGCCGGCGTGGCGCATTTCGTTGACCCGCATTTCGTTGCCCAAGTGGAAAAAAGCCGTTTCGTTCAGAATACGGCGCGTGAAGCTCGGCGAGTGGTCGCTGCATTTCTACAGGCTGCCTTATGTGCGGGACATCCAGTGGGTGTACGCGGCCGAAAACAGCGGCGACTATGTGCTGCTCAAGATCGTCGCCGACAGCGGCGCCGCCGGCATCGCCGAGGGCGTCATCAAGCCCACGCGCACCGGCTATTCGCCGCGCTCGCTCGCGGTCGCGCTCGAGGACGTCATTTTGCCCCAGCTTCGCAAGGTCGACCTGGCGGACGCGAAGGCGGT
>DASYPG010000021.1:0-4381 GCA_036006885.1 Burkholderiales bacterium
TCGGCGGCCGCGAGCGCGTAGAAAAGGTTCTGGTTGACCTGGAAGTTGAACATCATCTGCATGCGCTCGCCCTCGTCGCCGAAGTAGTCCATGTCGGTCTTCGGCAGCACGTTGGCCTCGGCGAGGATGATCGAGTCGCCCTGACGCCATTGCAGGAACTCGCGCAGGTCGCGCAGCATGTCGAACTGCTCGATCGGCTTCCTCACGTCCGCGCCCTTCGTGCCGATGACGAAGGGCACCGCGTCCATGCGAAATCCCGACACGCCGAGCTGGATCCAGAACCCCATGATCTTCAGGATCTCGGCGAGCACCAGCGGATTCGAAGTGTTGAGGTCGGGCTGGAAATCGTAGAAGCGGTGGAAGTAGTAGAGCCTCGCCTCCTTGTCGTAGGTCCACGTGGTCTTCTGCACGCCGGGAAACACCATGCCCTGGTTGGCGTGCGGCGGCTTCTTCTTCGACCAGAGGTACCAGTCGCGGTACTTCGACTCAGGGTCACGCCGCGCCTCCTTGAACCAGGCATGCTCGTCCGACGTGTGGTTGACCACGAGATCGATCAGCACGCGCATGCCGCGCTGCTTGGCGCCGTGGGTGAATTCGACGAAGTCGCCGAGCGTGCCGTAGCGCGGGTCGACGGCGTAGTAGTCGGAGATGTCGTAGCCGTCGTCGCGGCAAGGCGACTTCTGGAACGGCATGAGCCACAAGGCGGTGACGCCGAGACCATGCAGGTAATCCAGGCGGCGCATCAACCCCTGGAAGTCGCCGGTGCCGTCGGCGTTCGAATCCATGTAGGTGCCGACGTTCAGGCAGTAGACGACGGCGTTCTTGTACCAGAGGTCGTTGATCATCGAAAAACTGTGACACAGGGCGAGCGAATATTCGATCGTCCTAACGGGCGTAGTGCTTGCTACGGGAGCAGGCCATGAGCCTGTGGTGGCAGCGCGGCATCATCTACCAGGTGTACCCGCGCTCGTTCATGGACGCGAACGGCGACGGCGTCGGCGACCTGGCCGGCGTGCTGTCGCGGCTCGACTACCTGAGCGGGCTGGGCGTGGACGCGCTCTGGCTCTCGCCGGTCTATCCCTCGCCGATGAAGGATTTCGGCTACGACGTGGCGGACTACACCGGCGTCGATCCCCTCTTCGGCACGCTCGAAGACTTCGATCGCCTGGTGCAGGCGGCGCACGCGCGCGGCCTCAAGCTGATCCTGGACTTCGTGCCGAACCACAGCTCGGACGAGCACGCATGGTTCAGGGCCGCGCGCCGCTCGAGGGACGACCCCAAGCGCGACTGGTACTTGTGGCGCGACCCCGCGCGGGGGGGCGGGCCGCCGAACAACTGGCTGTCCTGCTTCGGCGGCAGCGCGTGGCAGTACGACCGCCACAGCGCTCAGTACTACTATCACGCGTTTCTTCCGGAGCAGCCGGACCTCAACTGGCGCAATCCGCACGTGGTCGAGGCGATGCTCGGCGTGCTGCGCTTCTGGCTCGAGCGCGGCGTCGACGGCTTTCGCGTCGACGTGCTGTGGCATCTCGTCAAGCACGCCGATTTTGCCGACAACCCGCCGAATCCGGCGTGGCGCGCCGGCATGGAGCCCTATCAGGCGCTCGTGCCGCTGCACACCACCGATCTTCCGGAGGTGCACGACATCGTGGCGCGGATGCGCCGGCTCCTCGACAAGTACCGCGACCGGGTCCTGATCGGCGAGATCTACCTGCCGGTCGAGCGGCTGGTGCGGTATTACGGCGCGGACCTGCGGGGCGCGCACCTTCCGTTCAACTTCCAGCTGGTGCAGGCGCCCTGGGACGCCGCCCATATCGCGCGCCTCATCGAGGAATATGAGCAGGCCCTGCCCGAGGGCGCATGGCCCAACTGGGTGCTCGGCAATCACGATCAGCACCGCATCGCGTCGCGGGTCGGGCGGTCGCAGGCGCGCGTCGCGGCGATGCTTCTGCTCACGCTGCGCGGAACGCCGACGCTCTATTACGGCGACGAGATCGGGATGCAGGACGTGGAGATTCCGCCGCAGCTCGTGCGCGACCCGTTCGAGCGCAACGTCCCGGGGCGCGGCCTTGGGCGCGACCCCGAGCGCACCCCGATGCAGTGGAGCGCAGCCGCGCAGGCGGGCTTCACGCGTGGCAAACCCGGCGGCGAACCCTGGCTTCCCGTCGCACCGGACTATCGCGACGTCAACGTGGAGACGCAGCGTGCCGACGCGCGCTCGATGCTCACGCTCTACCGGCGGCTCATTGCCCTGCGCCGATCGGAGCCAGCGCTCGAGACCGGTTCCTTCGAGCCGGTCAGCGCGCCTAAAGAAGTCCTCGCCTACGTACGGCGCTCGCGGCAGGGCAATAGAGTTTTCCTGATCGCGTTGAACTTCGGCGCGGCGCCGCGGCGTGTGCCGTTCCCGGGTTGGAACCCAAACGGAGTCATGGCGCTATCCACGCATCTCGACCGCGCGGATGAGCGCATCGATGGCGCTCTCGAGCTTCGCCCCGACGAAGGCGTGATCGTCCGACTCGTGCCCGGCTGATCTTGTCATTCGCGCCGGAGCGTCTGTCGCGCGCACGGCTACACCCGGGCGCGAAGTGTGTTCTCCGCGCCACAGCGAGCCGCGCTCGCGGCTAAAAATCGCACGCAAAACCCCGCTCGACCCGCGCCGCGACGTAGGCTTGAGGCGCGAGGTTAAGAGCATGAAAAGCGAGCACTACTCCAGCACGATCTCGAGCGCGCTCGAGCTCTTCGAAGGCTACGGAACTCTGGCAGTGATCCTTAACGTCAGCGTCGACGATCTGCGCCGCTGGGCCGAGGGAAAGTCCTACCCGCCGGCCGAGGTGCTGCGCCGCATCTCCAACCTGGTGCGGCGGCCCGACGCCGCTGCGCTTCGCAGAATCGCCTGACGTGCCACAGGTGCTCGGTTCTACTTGGGGACGGCCGTTGCCCCGGGATTAGCCTGTAACGTCGTTGTCACGGTGACCGAAGCGGACGCCTGATCGGCGGTAGCGTTGACAGCGTCGAAGTAATAACCGGGAGGGAGGCGCGCCGTTACCGCCCGGCCGCGGCGGTGCTCACGCCGCAGGTGCGCAGGTCGGCCTGTCCGCCGGATGCGATGCCCTGATAGAGCGTCCACAGATGCTCGTCGACGCGTTCTTCGCGCGGGTGCTTCTTGGGCTTGTCGAAGCGGCCGACGGCGCGCGGGCCGGCGTTGTAGACCGCGTACGCGGCGCGCGGAACCTGGTTGGGATCGCCGCTTTTCTCGGCGTAGGGGATGGCGTAGTCCTTCACGTAGCGCATCAGGATCTGCGCGCCGGCCTTGGTGTTGTACGCCGTGTCCCAGCGCAGGCGCTCGAGCTCGTAGAAGCCGCGCCACACGATCTGGTTGATCTGCATGATGCCGATGCTGCCGCTGCCTGAGCGCAGGTAGCTCACCTTGCCGCCGCGCACGACGTACTGGCGCCAGCAGCTTTCGATCAACGCCGTCGTCGGCACCATGTTGCGGTAGATCTTGTCGTACGGCGCGGCGAGGCTGGCGCGCTGCAGCTCGGTCGCGGCCGCCTTCTGCAGGAGCCGGCCGATGCGCGCTTCGTAAGCGTCGAGCTCGTCGCGCCTCGGAATCCATCGATCCAGCGCCTTCTCGGCGCCCGGCTCCGCTGCGTACGCGCGGGCGACGAACAGATCGAGCCAGCTTCGCGTCGGAGGCGATGAAGGGGGCGACGAGGGCGGCGGCTCCGAATCGGGAATCTCCTCCACGCCGAAGAGGCGCCTCAATTGCGGATCGGCGGCCCAGTCGTAGGCGAGCGGGTCGCCGGCCGCGCCCGGGCGCAGGCTCCGCGCGAGCTGGCGCAGGCCGTCGGCCGAGAGCGTCATGCCGAGGCCCGGCGCGGCGCGATCGAGCGCGAGCAGCGCGTCGCCCGCATCGACGAAGGCGGCATAGCGCAGAAGCGACGCATCGAGCGCGCCGTCGCGCTGGCCGTCGGCGAGGATCGCGCGCAGCTCCTCCCACGCATCCACGAAGAGCTCGCGCAGCGGATCGCCCGCCGCGGGCGCGTCGCCCGACAGGATCTCGGCCAGCCGATAGCGGCTCTCGAGGAGCAGGGTGAAGAGGCGCTGACGCAGCGCGCTGTTCTCGCTGTCGAGTGCGACCTGCTTGACGGCGTACAGGAGGAACGCGTCCCAGGGCTCGAGCGCCTTCTCGAGCACCTCGAGCTCGGCCTCGGTGAGCGGCGCCGCCGGCGCGGCCGCGGCGACCGGGGCGGCGGGCGCGGCGAGCCAGGCGTCGGGGAGCTCGAGCGCGATCGGCACGACCACCGCGTTCGGCTCGACGCGCGGCGGCTGCACCTGCAGCTGCCGTACCGCCGCCTCGAGCTCGGCGGCGCGCTGCGGC
>DASYPG010000022.1:0-3899 GCA_036006885.1 Burkholderiales bacterium
GATCCCATGCACCGGGATTCGATGGGCAAGGACGGCATGGAAAAGCTTTCCATGTAGGGCCGGCGGGTGACTTTCCACCAAAGCACCGCGCCCGCCATGCCTCATCACCTGCGAATCGCCAGGCCGGTCAGCGACATCGAGCGTACAAAGGAAATGTACCGTCGCGGCCTGGGCCTTCACGTCATCGGAAGCTTCGGCGATCACGATGGATTCGACGGAGTGATGCTGGGTGCGGCGGGCGCAGGCTACCATTTTGAATTCACCTTCTGCCGCGCTCATCCGGTGCGCCCGCTGCCCACGGTTGAGGACCTGGTCGTCTTTTACGTAACGTCCAAAGCCGAGTGGCAAGAGGTTTGCGACAGCATGCTGGCTGCAGGGTTCGAGCACGTGACTGCATTCAATCCATACTGGGACGCTGCGGGTCGCACGTTCGTGGACCGGGATGGCTATCGCATCGTATTGCAGCGAGGGGACTGGAAGAATCCTGAACCGAGCTAGGGCGCGCGGGCAAGGTCGCGCAGCACGGCGGCGAGGCCCAGGGTGACGCGCGCGAGGCGCTCGTAGTCGAGCGTTTCGGGCGTGTCGCTTGCGCGATGGTAGTGGCGGTTACGGTTGTACGCGGTGTCGGTGACCATCATCGCGGGGAAGCCCTGGTCGCGGAACGAGGCGTGGTCGGAGCGCATGATGCCAGGCACGAAAGCCGGCGCGGCAACGCCTTCGGAGGGAAACTTTGCATTCGAGCGGAAGGAACGGATTGCATCGTGCACTAGCGCGCGAGCGCCGACGTCGCCGACGAAGGCGATGAAATTGCCGCTGTCCGGGTAGATGAACGAGAGCGGCGGCGGATAGCGCTGGCTGCCCGGCTCGTCGCGGTAGCAGCCCAGCATCTCGAGAGAGAGCATGCCGCGCAGCGGCTCGGCTTGCTCCCGCGAGCGCCGCGCCGACACCCAGCTCCCCATCTCCGGACCCATGAAGTAGGGCAGCTCCTCGTTGGCGAAGGCGACGAAGCGGATCGGCAGGCGTTCCTTTCCGACCAGGCCCGCGAGCTCGATCAGGGCGGCGACGCCAGAGGCGTTGTCGTCCGCGCCGGGCGAGCCTGGCACGGTGTCGTAGTGCGCGCCGACCACGACCAGCGCGTTGCCCGGCGGCGAGACTTCGATGTTGCTCACCGTGCGGCCGCCGCTCTGGAAGCGCTGCAGCTTCGCCTCGAGGCCGTGGGCGGCGAAGGCGCCGGCGATATAGCGCGCGGGGGTCTCGAGGTCGGTGTTGCGCTCGCCTTTCGCGAGCGTAAAGACATGCCTGCGCAAGCGCTCGGCGAGGGCGCGCTCTTCGTCGGAGAGCGGCGGCAGCGGGCCGGCGTGCGACGAGCCCGGCATGGCGGTGAAGTACCAAAGCGCCGCGCCGGCGAGGACCAGGAGTCCCGCAAGGATGAAGAGCAGGTAAATCGTCTTACTCGAGGGCGTGGTTCAGCTCGGCGATGAGGTCGTCGACATTCTCGATGCCGACCGACAAACGGACCAGCCCCTCGTCGATGCCGAGGTTCGCGCGCACGTCCTCGGGCAGCGAGGCGTGGGTCATGATGGCCGGGTGCTCGATCAGGCTTTCCACGCCGCCGAGGCTTTCGGCGAGGGTGAAGAGCTCGCAGCGCTCCAGGAAGCGGCGCGAGGCGCTCATCGCGCCTTCCTTGCCGCCTTTCAGCACCGCGGTCACCATGCCGCCGTAGCGTTGGTTCATCTGGCGCGCTGCCAGTAGATGCTGCGGGTGGCTTGCCAGTCCGGGATAGATTACCCGTTGCACCTTCGAGTGTTTCTCGAGGAACGCGGCGATGTGCATCGCATTGCCGCAGTGCCGCTCCATGCGCACCGCGAGCGTTTTTATCCCTCTCAGGGTCAGGAAGCAGTCGAACGGGCTCGGCACGCCGCCGACCGCGTTCTGGAGGAAGGCAAGCTTCTCCTTGTGAGTCGAATCACGGAGGATGGCGGCGCCGCCAATGACGTCCGAATGGCCATTGAGGTACTTGGTGGTCGAATGCACCACGATGTCGAAGCCGAGCTCGAGCGGGCGCTGCACCCAGGGCGAGGCGAAGGTGTTGTCGCAGACGGAAATGATGCCTCGCTTGCGCGCGATGGCGGCGACAGCCTCGAGATCGACTAGCTTCAGCAGCGGGTTGGTCGGGCTCTCGACCCAGAGCATCCTGGTATTCGGCCTGATGGCTGCTTCCAGATTTTCCGTCTTCGACAGGTCCACAAAGGAAGGTTGAAGCGCGGCGGAGCGCTTGCGCACGCGTTCGAGGATGCGGTAGCTGCCGCCGTAGAGGTCGTCCATCGCCACGACGTGCGAGCCGGAATCGAGGAGCTCCAGCACGGTGCCGATCGCCGCCATGCCCGAGGCGAAGGCGAAGCCGTGCTTTCCGCCTTCGAGCGCGGCGACGCACGCCTCGAGCGCGTCGCGCGTCGGGTTGCGCGTGCGAGCGTAGTCGTACCCCTTGTGCTCGCCGGGGCTCGACTGCGCGTAGGTCGAGGTGGCGTAGATCGGCGTCATCACCGCGCCGGTGCGCGGGTCGGGCGCCTGGCCGGCGTGGATGACCTTGGTCTCGAATTTCATTTCGGTGTCCTGCCTTTGCGGTTCAACTCCTGGCGTCGCAACCAGTTCAGCAGATCGATGCGCGTGATGAGGCCGAGGAATTCGTCGCCGTCGACCACGATCGCCACCATGCCGCGCTCGAAGATTTCCTTCAGCTTCTCCACGGGCGCCGAGGGCGGCAGGGTGACGAGGTTGGATTCCATCGCGGCGGTCACCGGCTCGCGGAAATGCTCGGGCTGCTCGTACACCCGCAGCAGGATATCCTCCTCGGTGACGAGGCCGATGATCCGGCCGTCCTTCAGCACCGGCAACTGGGACACGTCGTAGAGCTTCATCCGCTGGTAGGCCGCGTTCACCGTCTCGTCCGCGTTCACGGTGGCGACGGCGTGCTCCTTGTGCCGGCGCGAGATGAGGTCGCGCAGGTCACCGTAGGTCTCGCGCTTGATGAAGCCCTGGTCGAGCATCCAGTAGTCGTTGTAGACCTTGGAGAGGTACTTGTTGCCGCTGTCGCACACGAGCGTGACCACCCGCTTGGGCGCGGTCTGCTCGCGGCAATAGCGCAGCGCAGCCGCGATCAGTGTGCCCGACGAGGTGCCGGCCATGATGCCTTCGGTCTTGAGGAGCGTCCTCAGCACGCTGAAGGCTTCGGCGTCGGGAATGGAGTAGGCCTTCTTCACCCGCGACAGATCGCACACCGCCGGAATGAAATCTTCACCGATGCCTTCCACCAGCCAGGATCCGACCTCGCCCGAAAGCTTTCCTGTTTCAAGGTACTTGGCAAGGACAGAGCCTTGGGGGTCGGCGAGGATGATTTCGGTCTGCGGCGAGGCGCCCTCGAAGAAGCGCGCGAGGCCGGTGATCGTGCCGCCGGTGCCGACGCCCGCGACCACCGCGTCGATGTCCTGGTCCATCTGCGCCCAGATCTCGGGGCCGGTCGTTTCCTCGTGCGCGCGCGGGTTGGCCGGGTTGGCGAACTGGTCGATGTAGAAGGCGCCGGGCGTGCGGCGCGCGATGTCGGCGGCGCGTTCCTGGTAGTACTCGGGATGGCCCTTGGTCACGTCGGAGCGCGCCATCACGATCTCCGCGCCCATCGCGCGCAGGTGGAAGATCTTCTCCTGGCTCATCTTGTCGGGCACCACGATCAGCAGGCGATAGCCCTTGAGTACCGCCACGAGCGCGAGCCCCAGGCCGGTGTTCCCTGCTGTGGCTTCGACGATCAGCGAGCCCGGCTTGATCTTTCCCTGGCGCTCGGCGTCCTCGATCATCGAGAGCGCGATGCGGTCCTTGATCGAGCCGCCGGGATTGTGATGCTCGAG
>DASYPG010000023.1:0-4599 GCA_036006885.1 Burkholderiales bacterium
CCGACACTATCGGCTTTCGCCGGAGGGGTCAAACGAGGGCTCCACAAACGCTCGCGTATAATGCCGCTTTGCGTGAAAGAATTCTCATGCGGGTGATTCAGAAGGCGCTGACCTTCGACGACGTCCTCCTCCTCCCCGCCCACTCCCGCGTCCTGCCCCGAGAAGTCTCGCTGAAGACCCGGCTCACCCGGACGCTCGAGCTCAACCTGCCGCTGGTGTCCGCGGCCATGGACACGGTGACCGAGGCGCGCCTCGCCATCGCCATTGCGCAGGAAGGCGGCATCGGCATCGTGCACAAGAACCTTACCGCCGCGGCGCAGGCCGCCGAGGTGGCGAAGGTCAAGCGCTTCGAGTCGGGCGTGCTCCGCGACCCCATGACGGTCACGCCCGAGATGGCGGTGCGCGAGGTCATGGCACTGCAGCGGGAGCACCGCATCTCCGGATTTCCGGTGGTGAAGAGCGGCAAGGTGGTCGGCATCGTCACCAACCGCGACCTGCGCTTCGAGACCAACCTCGACCAGCCGGTCAAGGCGATCATGACGCCGCAGCGGCGGCTCATCACGGTGCGCGAGGGCGCGAGCCGCGAGGAGGCGAAGGAGCTCATGCACCGCCACCGTCTCGAGCGCGTGCTCGTGATCGACGAAGAATTCCACCTGAAGGGCCTGGTGACGGTGAAGGACATCACCAAGGAAAGCGAGCATCCGAACGCCGCCAAGGACCCGCATGGCAAGCTGCGCGTCGGGGCCGCGGTCGGCGTGGGCGAGGGCACCGAGGAGCGCGTAGCCGCGCTGGTCGAAGCCGGCGTGGACGTCATCGTCGTGGACACCGCGCATGGCCACGCGCAGGGCGTGCTCGAGCGCGTGCAATGGATCAAGAAGAATTTCAAGGTCGACGTGGTCGGAGGCAACGTCGGCACGGGCGACGGTGCCCGCGCGCTCGTCGACCACGGCGCCGACGGCGTCAAGGTGGGCATCGGGCCCGGCTCGATCTGCACCACGCGCGTGGTGGCCGGGGTCGGCGTGCCGCAGATCAGCGCGATCCAGAACGTCGCCGAGGCGCTGGCGAAGACCGGCGTGCCGCTCATCGCCGACGGCGGGGTGCGCTACTCGGGAGACGTGGCGAAGGCGCTCGCCGCAGGGGCGCACGCCGTGATGCTGGGGTCGCTGTTCGCGGGCACCGAGGAGTCGCCGGGGGAGATCGAGCTCTATCAGGGCCGCTCTTACAAGTCGTACCGCGGCATGGGGTCGCTCCCCGCCATGCAGAAGGGCGCCGCCGACCGCTATTTCCAGGACTCCGAGATGAACGTCGACAAGCTGGTGCCCGAAGGCGTCGAAGGCCGCGTGCCCTACAAGGGCAGCGTCGTCTCGGTGATCGAGCAGCTCGCCGGCGGGGTGCGCGCAAGCATGGGCTACACCGGCTGCGGCACCATCGACGAGCTGCGCACGCGCACGCAGTTCGTGGAGATCACCACCGCCGGCATGCGCGAATCGCACGTGCACGACGTGCAGATCGTCAAAGAGGCGCCCAACTATCGGGTGGAGTAACCAAGGTAGCCAAAAGGCCGGCTTGACTACAGTGCATCAGAAGATCCTGATCCTCGATTTCGGCGCTCAATACACGCAGCTCATCGCGCGCCGGGTCCGGGAAGCCAAGGTCTACTGCGAGATCCACCCCCACGACGTTTCCGACGACTTCGTGCGCGGCTTCAGCGCCAGCGGCATCATCCTCTCCGGCAGCCACATGTCGGCCTACGAGGAGTCGACCGGGAAGGCGCCGCGGGCGGCGTTCGAAGCGGGCGTGCCGGTCCTGGGCATCTGCTACGGCATGCAGACCATGGCGCAACAGCTCGGCGGCCGGGTCGAGGCGGGCAGCGTGCGCGAGTTTGGCTACGCCGAAGTGCGCGCGCGCGGCCACACCCGCCTTCTCGACGGCATCGAGGATTTCCGCACCGCCGAGGGGCACGGCATGCTGAAGGTGTGGATGAGCCACGGCGACAAGGTCACCGAGCTTCCCGCCGGATTCGAGGTCATGGCCTCCACCGGGGCCTGCCCGATCGCCGGCATGGCGGACGAGACGCGGCGCTTCTACGGCGTGCAGTTTCATCCCGAGGTCACCCACACCCGCCAGGGGACGAAGATCCTGCAGCGCTTCGTGCGCGAGATCTGCGACTGCCGCGGCGACTGGAGCATGCCCGATTACGTCGGTGAAGTGGTTCAAAAAATTAAGAATGAAGTGGGAAAAGAAGAGGTGATTCTCGGCCTCTCTGGCGGCGTCGACTCGTCGGTGGCCGCGGCGCTCATCCACCGCGCGATCGGCGCTCAGCTCACGTGCGTGTTCGTCGATCACGGGCTGCTGCGCCTGGACGAGGCGAAGCACGTGATGGAGGCGTTTGCGACGCACATGCACGTGAAGGTGGTGCACGTCGACGCTGCGGAAGAGTTTCTCTCGGCCTTGCGCGGCGTCTCCGATCCCGAGGAGAAGAGGAAGATCATCGGCAGGCTCTTCGTCGAGGTGTTCCAGCGGGAAGCGAAGAAAATCCGCAACGCCAAATGGCTCGCCCAGGGAACGATCTACCCGGACGTAATCGAGTCGGCCGGCGCCCGCAGTGGTTCGAGCGGCAAGAAGGCCACCACCATCAAGTCGCACCACAATGTGGGCGGCCTTCCGGAGACGCTGCACCTCAAGCTGCTCGAGCCGCTGCGCGAGCTCTTCAAGGACGAGGTGCGCGAGCTCGGCCTCGCGCTCGGCCTGCCGCGCGAGATGGTGTTCCGCCATCCCTTCCCGGGACCCGGCCTCGGAGTCCGGATTCTGGGCTCAATCGAAAAAACCTATATCGACCTTCTGCAGCGGGCCGATGCGATCTTTATCGACGAGCTGCGCAAAGAAGGATGGTATGAAAAGACGGCGCAGGCGTTCGCCGTGTTCCTTCCGGTTCGCTCGGTCGGTGTGATGGGCGACGGGCGCACCTACGAATACGCGGTCGCGCTACGCGCGGTGCAGACCACCGACTTCATGACCGCCGACTGGGCGCCGCTGCCGCACGACCTTCTCGCGCGGGTGTCCAACCGCATCATCAACGAGGTGCGCGGCGTGAACCGCGTGACCTACGACATCTCCTCCAAGCCCCCCGCCACCATCGAGTGGGAGTAATCAATACCGCTGACGCCTGGGGCGCACCCGCCAAGTTGTTTCACTGGGCAGTCGCGTTTCTCATCCTGGTGCAGATCGCGCTCGGGGTCGCCGCCGTGCTGTGGCGGCTGTCGCCGCTGAAGCTCGAGCTGTTCGTCTGGCACAAGTCGACCGGCATGCTGATCCTCGCGCTGATGCTCGTGCGCCTCGGCTGGCGGCTCGCGAATCCGACTCCGGCGTTGCCGCCGCAGACGGCCCGCTGGGAACGCTACGCCGCTCACGCAAGCCACGGCCTGCTCTATGCCCTCGCGATTGCGCTGCCGCTCTCGGGCTGGGTGATCAACTCGGCGGCGGCGGTGCCGTTCAGCGTGTTCTGGCTGGTGCCGCTGCCACCGATCGTGGCGCCGGATGAGCGCCTGGAGGACCTCGCTAAGCTCGCGCATTTCTCGTTGCTGGTTGCACTTTGCCTGGTTCTCGCTGTCCATATCGGAGCCGCCCTGAGGCACCACTTGATCAAGCGAAACGACGTCCTGCTCCGCATGCTGCCCGCCTCATGGAAACGCACATGAAGCTTGCCTCCGCCCTTTCGGTCTTCCTTCTTGCCGGCGGCCAGGCGCTCGCCGCCGACTGGAAGATGGATCCCGCGCCGAGCAGCCTGGAGTTCGTCGCTACCTTCGAGAAGACGGCGGCACCGGGCGTGTTCAAGGAATTCGATACCCGTCTAGAACGCTTCGAGCCGGACAAGCCCGCGGCCGCGAAGCTCGACGTGACCGTCAAGGTAACGAGCGCCGACATGAAGAACGGCGACGTAAACCGCGCGATCCGTGGCCCGGAATGGTTCGACTTCGCGCGCTTTGCCCAGGCCGAGTTCCATGCCGACAACATCCGGCGCGTCGCCCCGGGGCGCTATCTCGCGCGCGGTGTGCTGAGCCTCAAGGGA
The DNA here is from genome assembly GCA_036006885.1 of Burkholderiales bacterium. Classification (GTDB taxonomy): domain Bacteria; phylum Pseudomonadota; class Gammaproteobacteria; order Burkholderiales; family SG8-39; genus SCGC-AG-212-J23. The sequence continues at coordinate 4,070 of DASYPG010000023.1, forward strand.
ATGAAGAAGGAGCTGGAGGTCCCCTTCACTTGGCAGGAGTCCGCGAACACGGCAACGATGGAAGGGGAACTGAACGTCGAGCGCCTGCAGTTCGGCATCGGCACGGGCGAGTGGGCCGACGGCAAAACCATCGGGCTCGGGGTGCACATCAAGTTCAACGTGCGCCTGCGCAAGGAAGGGTGAGTGCGCTGGACGTTGCGCCTGCTGATCGGCGCCGCGCTGCTCGCCGCCGGCTGCGCGCAGGTGCCGCCGGCCCCGCCGCCGGAGGCGAAGCCTGCGGGCGCTCCGGAGCTCCAGGAGGCCTACTATCGGGACGCAGCCGCGCGCAGCGCGAAGGTCTACCGGATCGAGCCGGGCGTTTCGCTCGTGGTCGCACGGGTCTACCGCGGGGGCCGTCTGGCGAAGCTGGGCCACGACCACGTAGTGTCGAGCCGCGAGCCGCGCGGTTTCGTCGACGCCGACAACGGCCGCTGCGACCTCTATGTCGCGGTGGAGAGCCTGGCGGTCGACGATCCGGCGCAGCGCGCCGC
>DASYPG010000024.1:0-5082 GCA_036006885.1 Burkholderiales bacterium
CGGCGAGCCGCGGCGCGATGAAGCGGCCGCGCGGCGGACCTTCGGCCCGCAGGTCGATCGCCTCGATGGCGGGAAGGTGCTGGTTGCCGAACCGCTCGGGCAGATGCACGCGGGCGTAGCGGCCGCGTCGGGCGTTGACCTCGGTCTCGACCGAAGGTGTCGCCGATACCAGGACGATCGGGATGTCCGCTGCGCGCGCGCGCACCACCGCCATGTCGCGGGCATGGTAGCGCGCGCCGTCTTCCTGCTTGTAGGCGGGGTCGTGCTCCTCATCGACCACGATCAACCCGAGATCGCTGTACGGCAGAAACAGCGCCGAGCGGGCGCCGACGATGACGCTCACCTCGCCCGCGGCGACCGCGCTCCAGGTGCGCGCGCGCAGGCGCGGGGACAGCTGCGAGTGCCACTCGGCCGGGCGCACACCGAAGCGCTCGGCGAAACGGTCGAGAAACTGCGTGGTCAAAGCGATCTCGGGCACGAGCACCAGCGCCTGCCGTCCGCGACGGATGATCTCGCTGACGGCCTCGAAATAGACCTGCGTCTTGCCGGAGCCGGTGACGCCGTCGAGCAGGGTGACGCCATAGCCGCCCTTGGCCACGGTTGCATGCAGGGCATTTGCCGCCTCGCGCTGCGCCGAGGTGAAGTCCGGCGGCGCAAAATCCGGGTCGGGCGCGCGCGCCACCGGCTCGGGCGCCAGCACCAGGCTTTCCAAGGCCCCATCATCGACCAGGCCGTCGACGACTCCGGGCGAGACGCCCGCCCCTTCGGCGACATCGCTCTTGGCGCGCGCGAGGCCGTCGGCGAGCAGCGCGAGCACGCGGTTGCGCGCGGCGGTCATCCGCTTCGGCGCGGAACCGGCGAGGCGCACGCCGACGCGCTCGCGCGCGGGCCCCAGATGCTCGCCCATGCGCAACGCCATGCGCAGCACCGTGCCGCGGGCAGTGAGCGTGTAGCCGGCGACCCAGTCGATGAACTTGCGCAATTCCGGCTTGAGCGGCGGCAGCTCGAGCTTCTCCTCCACGTCCTTCATGCGGTTGTCGAGGCGGGGATTGGGGCTGGCGTTCTCCGCCCAGACCACCCCGGTCGCCACCCGCGCCCCGAGCGGGACGCTCACGAGGTCGCCGGGCGCCAGCATGAGCTCTTCCGGCACCCGGTAGGAATAGGCCTGATCGAGGGCGACCGGGAGAAGGACATCGACGACGCGTCTGGCCATAGGCGATCCGGCCGATTGCAAGCGTTTAAGAAAGAGTGAAGGAAGGGGGGAGATATATGGTGCCATGTCAAGAACAACACCCGCTCCCGATCTAATCCTCGCGGCCCCCGAGGTCGCACGCGAATTCGCGTGCTGGCTCGCATACCTGTCGACCGAACGGCGGATGTCGCCGAAAACGGTAGAAGCCTATGAGCGCGATCTGCGCCAGTTCCTTGGCTTCCTGTCCGGCCACCTCGACGGCCGGGTGACGCTGTCAGCGCTGGCGCGCCTCGCGCCGCTCGACGTGCGCGCCTTTCTCGCCGCGCGGCGCGCCGACGGCATCGGCAGCCGCTCGCTGATGCGCATGCTCGCCGGCGTGCGGTCGTTCGCGCGCTTCCTCGAGCGCAACGGCAAGGGCAAGGTGGGCGCGCTTGCCGCCGTGCGCACGCCCAAGGTCGCCAAGACGTTGCCGAAACCGCTCGCGATCGCGGCCGCCAAACGCATGGCCGACACCGACCTGCGCGCCGGCGAGGAGCGTGACCCCTGGATACTCGCCCGCGATGCCGCGGTGCTGGCTTTGCTCTACGGGTCGGGCCTGCGTATCTCCGAGGCGCTGGCCCTCAAGCGCAGCGACATTCCAGCGCCCGGGGGCGGCGACGTCATCACCGTGACCGGCAAGGGCAACAAGGCGCGCATGGTGCCGGTCCTGGCCAAGGTCACCGAGCTCGCAGCGGACTACATCGCGCTCTGCCCGCACCAGCTTCCCGCCGACGGTCCCCTGTTCGTCGGCGCCAAGGGCGGCCCGCTCTCCCCGCGCATCATCCAGCTTGCGATGGCGCGCCTGCGCGGCGCGCTCGGCCTGCCGGAGAGCGCGACACCGCACGCGCTGCGACATTCCTTCGCAACACACCTGCTGGCGCGCGGCGGCGACCTGCGGGCGATCCAGGAGCTGCTCGGCCACGCCTCGCTGTCAACGACGCAGATCTACACCGCGGTCGATACCGAACGGCTGCTGGAAGTCTATCGCAGCGCGCATCCACGGGCATGACGCCCGCGAGGCGCGCGCCACCGTTGCACGACAGCGGTGACATGCTAGCCTCCCGGCGACGCCAGGAGGGGATACATGCGGCGACTGCGCATTCTTGCTCTTGCCACCACGCTCGCGGCAGCCAATTGCATGCCCGCCGCCGTGCAGGCGCAGGAGCAACCCTCGCCGGAAAGCATGGAGGCGGCACAAGCTCTGTTCGCACTCCTGTTCGCGCACGGTTTTACCACGCTCAACGTGCAGGCGGTGGAAGCGGCCTGGCCCGGCATCGAAACCGCTCTGCGCACGCAGCGGCCGAATATTGACCCGGCAACGCTCGCCGACTTGCGCCGGGAATTCGAGCGCATCCGTCTCGCGCGGCTGTCCGAGGTGGTGAAGGATCTTCCGTCGATCTACGCGCGCTATCTCAACGCCGAGGACATGCGCGTGCTGGCTGCCTTCTACGGCACCGCGACCGGCGCGAAGATGTTGCAGGCAATGCCCAAAGTCCTGCCCGAGGCCTTCGCCAGCGTGCTACCGCGCATGCAGCCCATGCTGGCGGAGACCCAGGACTCGTTCCTCAAGCTGCTGCGCGAGCGCGGCCTGCTCAATTGACGGCTTTTCTGCCGAAGTGACAAAGGTGTGACGGGCGCTGCGCCGGCGTGCCCCTCCCCTGCCACCTTTGCCGCCCCCTTGCGAAAGCGACCAGGTTCGATACATCGTCGTCGGACGAAGCACGGAGGGCGACATGAGTCATGGCGTGCACGCGGTCCAGCATGAAGTCGAGCATCAGATCGAGCATGAGGAGCACGGGCATGGCGGCGGCCGGAAAAAAACGCTGATAGAGGGCCTGAACAAGAAGATCGCGCTGCTGATCTCGGTGCTTGCGCTGTTCCTGGCGTTCGCCGAAACCTTGGGCAAGAGTTCGCAGACCGAAGGCATTTCGCTCAACATCAGGGCATCCGATACCTGGAATTTCTTCCAGGCCAAGACAATCCGACAAACCACGCTCCGCACCGCCGCCCAGGCGGTCACGGTCGAGGCCGGCACCATTGCCGACGAAGCAAGGAAGGCGGCCCTGCTCAAGCAGGCCGACGACTGGATGAAGACGGTCGCGCGGTACGAATCGGATCCGGCGGAAAAGGACGGCCGCAAGGAATTGCGCGCGCTCGCGGAAAAGTACGAGCACGCTCGCGACACCCATCTGGCGCGCTATCATCACTACGAGTACGCGGCGGCGGCGTTTCAGATCGGCATCGTGCTGGCGTCAGCGGCCGTCATCACCGGCATGATCGCGTTGGCGTACATTGCGGGCGGTCTCGGCTTCATCGGGCTGGCGATCATGGCATTGGGGTTTTTCAATCCCGACTATCTGCACTCGCTCCACCTGATCTGACGAGGTCAGGCTTCCGGCGGATGCGCGCGAGCAGCCGCAACGTGCGCCCCGCGCGCCTGGGTCCCCACATTCGAAAGAAGCTTCTGAGACGGCGCTTGATCGGATCGATCAATCCGTGGGCCCAGGCCAGGCCCGCCATGACGCGGTCGTACAGCCATCGAAACCAAGGCATCTGCATGAGTTTGGGCTGCGTCAGATCGAAGATGAACGCCGTGACGCCGACGCTGAGCATCTTCGCGAATGCGAGCACGCCGAACGCACCGAGCCAGGAGCCGTGCGCCAGCATCCATAGGCCGAGAAACTTGAGCGGCAGGAGCAGGAGTACCGGCACGATGAAGACGACGAGGGTGGCGGAGGGCGGGAGGCGATCGATCAAGGCCCTGAGCCGCGCCTTGATGGCGCGCAGCGGAATGCGCGCAACGATCCAGGCAACGATCGGGGCGAGATGGCTCCAAAGCCACGCCTCGAACAGGAAGAGGAGGGCCACCAGGATCAGGAGCGGGCGAAGCAGGCGGCGCATGCCTATACCTACGGTGCGGCGCCGGACAATCCCGGTGCTCGACGGATGACGGGACGCACGCGCAGGACGGAGATCCGAACGAGCATCTGCCGGACAGAGCCGGCGCTCCCCGGTGGGCTCACATATGGATGGCGCGCTTGTCCACCGCCAGCGCGGCCTCCTTGACCGCCTCGGTCAGCGTCGGATGGGCGTGGCAGGTGCGTGCGATGTCCTCGGACGCGGCACCGAACTCCATCGCGACGGCGGCCTCCGCGATCATGTTGCCGGCGTCCGCGCCCACGATGTGCACGCCGAGCACGCGGTCGGTCTTGGCGTCGGCGAGGATCTTCACGAAGCCTTCGGTCTGCAGATTCACCTTGGCACGGCCATTGGCCGTGAAGGGAAACTTGCCGGTCTTGTAGGCAATGCCGGCCTGCTTCAATTCGTCCTCGCTCTTCCCGACGGAGGCGATCTCCGGATAGGTGTAGACCACGTTGGGGATGACATCGTAGTTCACGTGGCCCGACCGACCGGCGAGGTTCTCCGCCACCGCCACGCCTTCGTCCTGCGCCTTATGCGCCAGCATGGGACCGGCGATCGCGTCGCCGATGGCGTAGATGCCCGGCACATTGGTGGCGTAGCGGGCATCGACGATCACGCGTCCCTTGTCGTCGGTCTTCACGCCGGCTTCTTCGAGCCCGAGCCCCTCGGTAAAGGGCACGCGACCGATCGACACCAGCACGACATCGGCATCGATTGCTTCCGCCGCACCGCGGGCGCCCGGCTCGACCGTGGCCTTGAGCTTGTTTCCCGAGATCTCGACGCCGGTGACCTTGGACGAAAGTTTGAATGTGACCCCCTGCTTTTCAAGCAGGCGCTGGAATTGCCGGCAGACCTCGCTGTCCAGTCCGGGCAGGATGCGGTCGAGGAACTCGACCACGATGACCTCGGAGCCCAGGCGGCGCCACACC
>DASYPG010000025.1:0-13322 GCA_036006885.1 Burkholderiales bacterium
GCCTCGCTCGGCGCCGCGCGCGTCACGAGCTTGAAGTCCCTGGCCTCGAGCCCTCGGGAGTCGCTCGTCTGCACGAGCAATCCGCCGCCGACGCGTTTGTAGTCCTGCGCCTGCGCGCCGTGGACCAGCGGCACTTCCAGCACCCGGAGATTGCCTTTCCTGGAGAAGATCTTTTGTGCTTCCGCCTCGACGCGCGGGGCGATCACCACCTCGGCGAACTGGGCGGCGAGCGCCTCGGCGGTCTGCGCGTCCAGCGCGCGGTTGAAGGCGATGATCCCGCCGAAAGCCGACGCCGGGTCGGTCTTGAAGGCCTTCGCGTAGGCTTCGGCGAGCGTGTCGGCGACCGCGGCGCCGCAAGGGTTGGCGTGCTTGACGATCACGCAGGCCGGGTCGCTGAAGCTCTTCACGCACTCCCACGCCGCGTCCGCATCGGCGATGTTGTTGTAGGAGAGCTCCTTGCCCTGGACCTGGCGGTAGGCGGCGATCCCGCCCGGCGTGGCGCGTTCGTCACGGTAAAAAGCCGCGGTCTGGTGCGGGTTCTCGCCGTAGCGCAGATCCTCGAGCTTGCGGAACTGGAGGTTCAGCACCGCGGGGTACTCGCGCCGCCGCCGCTGGGCGTCGAGCGACGAAAGATAGTTGGCGATCGCTCCATCGTACGCGGCCGTGTGCGCGAACACCTTCGTCGCCAGCTCGAAACGGGTGGCGGCCGACACCTCGCCGCCGGAACGGATCTCCTCCAGCACGCGGGCATAGTCGGCCGGATCCACCACCACCGCGACCCCGGCGTGGTTCTTGGCCGCTGAGCGCAGCATCGCCGGTCCGCCGATGTCGATGTTCTCGATCGCGTCCTCGAAACGGCATTCGGGATCGGCCACCGTGGCCTGGAACGGATAGAGATTCGCCACTAAGAGGTCGATGGTGCCGATTGCGGCGCCCTGGAGCGCGGCCACGTGCGCCGGATCGTCGCGGCGCGCGAGCAGCCCGGCGTGGATCTTCGGATGCAGCGTCTTGACGCGCCCGTCGAGCATCTCCGGAAAGCCGGTGTACGACGAGACCTCGGTCGCGGCGATGCCCTCCTTGCGCAGGAGCTTCGCCGTGCCGCCGGTGGACACGAGCTCCACCGCGAGTGCCTCCAGCACGCGCGCAAGCTCGACGATGCCCGACTTGTCGGAGACGCTGAGGAGAGCCCTGCGGACTTTCGACACTACCCTTTGATCCGCAGCTGTTGCATCTTGCTGCGCAGCGTATTGCGGTTGATGCCCAGCATCTGGGCGGCGAGAGTCTGGTTTCCCTTGGCCTGCGCCAGGACCATCTCGATCATGGGCTTCTCCACGTTCTTCAGCACCATGTCGTAGATCGAGGTCGGCTTCTCGCCGTCCATATCCTTGAAGTAGCGCTCGAGTGATCGCTTGACGGAATCGGCGAGCTCGTTTTGTCGGTTCATGCGGCGAGCCTGGAGAAATAGTCGTTCACTGCGGCATGCTGCGCCACCGCGCTGTCGATGCGAACCGCGGCGCAGCGGAACTCCTCGCCGCCCGGCAGTTCGCGCACCGTCCATCCGATGTGCTTGCGGGCCACGCGCGTTCCCTGCTCCTCGCCATAGAGCTCGTACAGGCCTTCGAGATGCTCGAGCAGCACGGCGCGGATCTCGGCGAGAGGCGCCGGAGCCGGGCTCGTTCCCGTGGCGAGGAAGTGCGCGATCTCCCGGAACAGCCACGGCCGTCCCTGCGCGGCGCGCCCGATCATGATTCCGTCGGCGCCGGTGGCCTCGAGCACGCGCTTCGCCTCCTGCGGCGATTCGACGTCGCCGTTCGCGAGCACCGGGGTGCGCAGCCGCGACTTTACCTCGGCGATGGTCTCGTACTCGGCATGGCCGCGGAAGGCGCAGGCCCGGGTGCGACCGTGGATCGCGAGCATCTGCACGCCGGCGGCTTCCGCGATGCGCGCGATGGAAAGCGCGTTGCGCCGCTCGGGGGTGGGCCCGGTGCGGATCTTGAGCGTCACCGGCACTTCGACCGCCTTCACGACCGCCTCGAGGATGCGCACGACCAGCGCTTCATCCTCGAGCAGGGCCGAGCCGGCCAACACGTTGCAGACCTTCTTCGCCGGGCAGCCCATGTTGATGTCGATGATCTGCGCGCCCAGCGCCACGTTGTGGCGGGCCGCATCGGCCAGCATCTGCGGGTCGGCGCCTGCGATCTGCACCGCGATCGGGCCCGGCTCGCCGCGATGATCGACGCGCAGCCGGGTCTTGCGCGACTCGCGCAGCTCGGGCCGCGAGGACACCATCTCGGACACGGCGACGGCGGCGCCGTAGCGCCGCGCCAGGCGGCGAAAGGGTCGGTCGGTGATGCCGGCCATCGGAGCGACGAACAATCCGCTGCGCAGAACATGCGCGCCGATTCTCATTGGCCGTGGCGTCTTCCGGAAAAACAGGGAAGCGAATTTTATCCGCTTTGCCTGGCAAAAAGAATCGTCCGGCGCGACTAGTGTTGTTTTTTCACGGCAGCGCGGAAGGCCCATAGATCATGCGGCGCGCGAAGAATCGGCGCGGCGCGGGAAGGAGATCGAGCGCCGTCAGCGCGAGGCCGCGCGCCGCGCGCGCCAGCGGATTGGTGCCCAGAAACGCGCCGGCCAGCGCATCGGTCACGCTGATCGCCGCTTGCGCGTCGAACCTGCGGCCTGCGGCATACCGCGCGAGCACGGTGGCGTCGCCCGGATCGGGCGATTCGACAAAGGCTCTTGACAAATCCCATGCGTCTCTCAACCCGAGGTTCAGTCCCTGCCCGGCGACCGGATGCAGCGCCTGTGCCGCGTTGCCGATGAAGACCGCGCGTTGCGTCACGCGCGCCGGATGCACCCGCAAGGCGAGCGGCTGCAACGCCCGCTGCTCGACCCGCACGGGCCTGCCGGGGCGGCGTCCCGCCGCGGCGGCGAGCCGGTCCAGGAACACGTCCTGCGCGCACCGTGCGAGCTCGGCGGCGCGCTCCGGCCGGCAGCTCCAGATGAGCGCGTAGCGCCCGGCGAGCGGCAGCAGCGCGAGCGGCCCTTCCGACGTAAAGCGCTCGAACGCCGTGCTGCCGGCGGCGGGCTCGGTGCGCACCAGCGCGACCAGCGCGTCCTGCGCATAACGCTTCTGGCGCGCCTCCGGAGCCGAACCCTCGGCGTGGACCACGCATCGCGCCTGCACTTCCCGGTCGACGAACCATTGCTCGCAGCGGGCCTGCAGCGCCGACAGCAGGGCCGAATACTCGGTCACGTAGCCGAGCGCCGGGACGCCGGCATCGGCCGCGTCCATGACGGTGCGGCCGAAGCCTTCCTGCTGCGAGACATGGATCGTTCCGATCGGCGTCACCTCGAGCGAGCGCCACACGCCCAGGCGCTCGAGGATCAGGCGACTCGCGTGCGAAAGCGCGAGCGGCCGCAACGCCGCTGCGGCTTCGGCGCGGCCCAGAATCGCGACTTTCAAATGCGAGCCGGCCACGGCAAGCGCAAGGGCGCAGCCGACGGGTCCGGCGCCGCGGATGAGAACGTCAGTCCCTGGGGCGGGCATCGCGCATCAGCGCTTCGATCTCGGCGATTCCCTTGGGCGCCTCGGCCGTGATCACTTCGCAGGCCTCCTGCGTGACTACCACGTCGTCCTCGATGCGGATGCCGATGTTGTGCAGTCGCTCCGGCACGTCGTCGGCCGCGCGGATGTAGAGCCCCGGCTCGACCGTGAGCGCCATGCCCGGCTCGAGCGCGCGCCATTGCCCGGCGCGCTTGTATTCGCCGGCGTCGTGCACGTCGAGCCCTAGCCAGTGTCCCGTGCGGTGCATGTAGAAGCGCTTGTACGCTTCCTTCTCGAGCACCTCGTCGAGGCTTCCCGAGAGAAGCTTGAGGTCGAGCATGCCTTGGGCGAGCACGCGCACCGCGGCCTCGTGCGGCTCGTTCCACGCGTTCCCCGGGCGCACCTTGTCCATGGCCGCCTTCTGCGCGGCGAGGACGATGTCGTAGGCGTCGCGCTGGGGCGGGCTGAAGCGCCCGCCGATGGGGAAAGTGCGCGTGATGTCGGAAGCGTAGCCGTCGAGCTCGCAGCCCGCGTCGATCAGCAGGAGCTCGCCGTCGCGCAGCGGGGCATCGTTGAACACGTAGTGCAGCACGCAGGCGTTCGGCCCGCCGGCGACGATCGGCGAGTACGCGGGAAACTGTGCGCCGTTGCGGCGGAACTCATGGAGCAGCTCGGCCTCGATCTCGTACTCGCGGCGGCCCGAGCGCGTGGCCTGCATCGCACGCCGGTGCGCCGCGGCCGCGATGCGCGCGGCGCGGCGCATGAGGGTGAGCTCCTGCGCGTCCTTGACCAGGCGCATGTCGTCGACGAGGGCGCGCACGTCCTGTACCCGCTCGGGCGCCATGATGCCGGCGCGGCTCTTGGCGCGCACCGCGTTCAACCAGCGCATCGCGCGCGCGTCCCACTCCGGGTCGGCGCCGACCGGATAGTGCAGCGCCGGCTGGTTCTCGAGCAGCTCGATCATCTTCCCGTCGAGCGCGGCGATCGAGTAGGCCTCGTCGAAGGCAAAGCGCTCGCGTGCGGCCTGCGGCCCGTAGCGGTACCCATCCCAGATCTCGCGCTCGTCGCTGCGCTCGCGGCAGAACAGGATGCTCTTGCCTTGCGCCGTGAGGACGAGCGCCGCCTCCGGCTCGGCGAAGCCGCTGAGGTAGTAGAAGTGGCTGTCGAAGCGGTAGGGGAAATGCGTGTCGCGGTTGCGCAGGTGCTCGGGCGCGGTCGGCACGAAGGCAACGCCACCGGCGATGGCCTGGGCCAGGCGCCGCCGGCGCTCGAGATGGGGGGAAATGGCGTCGTTCGGTTTCATCGCTCGGTTCGTCGCTCAGTTCATTCGAGCGCCGAGGTGCGCTTCGAGTTCGGTCAGGCGCTCGCGCGTGCCCACGTCCTGCCACACGCCGCGGTAGAGCTCGCCGCCCACCAGCCGCCGCGCCGCGGCGGCGTACAGCAGGGGGGCGAGCGGCGCCTTTTGCCCGGACGCGACGCCAGCGACCAGCGCGGGCGACATCACGGCGATGCCGGTGTAAGTGTAGCGCGCCTCGGCCCCGTCGCCGATCGTCCCGTCCTCGAGCGTGAAGTCGCCACGGCTGCGGTGCGGCGGGTTGGGCACGAGCACGAGATGCGCTAGCCGCGTGCCGAGGGAAACGCGGCGCAGGGCGGCGAAATCGAACTCGCAGTAGATGTCGGCGTTCACCAGAAGGAAAGGCGCCTCGCCGAGAAGGGTGCGCGCCTTGGCGATTCCGCCCGCGGTCTCGAGGGGCTCGCGCTCGCGGGAGTAGGTGATGCGCACGCCGTAGCGCTTGCCGTCGCCCAGGCCCTCGACGATGCGCTCGGCGAGATGCGAAACGTTGATCACTGCTTCGCCGTAGCCCGCCGCGGCGAGGCGCTCCAAATGCCAGGCGATGAGCGGCTTGCCGCCCACCTCGACCATCGCCTTCGGCACCGTGTCGGTGAGCGGGCGCAGCCGCTCGCCCCGGCCGGCGGCGAGGATCATGACTCGCATGGATGCTCGGTCACTCGCATTTGAAATCATCCAGTAGCCGGAGCAGGGGTGCGAGCGCGGAATATCGCTTACCGACCTCGCGTGCGTAGCGAATGAAGCGCGGCGTATCGGCGAGGTACTGGGGCTTGCCGTCGCGATAGTTGATGCGCGCGAAGATGCCGAGCACCTTGAGATGGCGCTGCAGCCCCATCCATTCGAAGGCGCGCCAGAACTCGCCGAAGTCCGCCCCGACCGGTAGGGCCGCGGCGCGCGCCTTTTCCCAGTAGCGCACGGTCCAGTCGAGCACCGACTCCTCGTCCCAGCTGAGGAACGCATCGCGCATGAGCGACACCATGTCGTAGGCGATGGGCCCGATCACCGCGTCCTGGAAGTCCAGCACGCCGGGATTCGGGTTCGAAAGCATGAGATTGCGCGGCATGTAGTCGCGATGCACATACACCTTGGGCTGTGCAAGCGCGCTCTGCGCCAGCAGCGCGAAGAGCTGCTCCAGCCGGTTTTTCTGCTCGTCCTGCAACTGGAGCTTGAGATGGCGCGCGACGTACCAGTCCGGGAAGAGCTGCATTTCCCTGCGCAGCAGGGCCTCGTCGTAAGGCGGCAGCTCGGCCGGCCGGGTGGCGAGCTGCCAGCGGATCAGCGCATCGGTGGCGTCGGCGAAGAGCTGCGGCGCGTTGCCCGGCGCGAGCTCGTGCAGATAGGTCCGGGTGCCGAGGTCGGTGAGCAGCAGAAAGCCTTGCGACAGCTCCTGCGCGCGTACCTCAGGCGCGTGCACCCCGGCTTCGTGGAGCAGGCGTGCCACATGCACGAAGGGCCGGCAATCCTCCTTGTCCGGCGGCGCATCCATGACGATCAGGCTCGCGCCGTCGTCGAGCGTGGCGCGGAAATAGCGGCGAAAGCTCGCGTCCTCGGATGCCGGGGTCAGGGTGAAGCGGGCGCCGCCGAGCTCACGTGCGAGCCAGCGCTCGAGCGCTTCTCGGCGAGAGTCTCGGCGAGAGTCGGCGTGTATCATTGAAAATTCTAACATCAACGAAAAAAGGTCCCGCGCTCCATGCGGTACCGCGTCGCGCTGTTGGCATTGTATTTCTCCGTGCCAGCCCTTGCGCAGAGCGTCCCGCCGGCGCAGGCGCAGGGTGCGACCACCGTCGACGCCGAGACGATCGAGGGCGTGGGAGACCTCGAGGTGACCGCGCGCGGCAACGCGGAGATCCGCCGCGACGACGTCACCATCTTCGGCGACCTGCTGCGCTACAACGGGGAGTTCGGCCGCGTGCAGGGCGAGGGCGGCGTGCGCCTGCAGCGCGACGGCGACCGCTTCTACGGCCCGCGGCTGCAGTTCAACACCATCGAGGACAGCGGCACGGTGGAGAGCCCGAAATACCTGCTGCAACGCGAGGCGACGGCGCACGGAGGGGCCGACCTGGTCGAGATCCTCGACCGCGAGCACTACCGCATGAAGAACGGCACCTTCACTACCTGCGAAGCCGGGCGCGATGACTGGGTGCTGCAGGCCACCGAAATCGAGCTCGACTACGACAAGTCGGAGGGCCGCGCCAAGCACCCGCGGCTGCGCTTCTACGACGTGCCGGTCCTCGCCTTTCCCTACGCCACCTTCCCGCTCGAGAATCGCCGCCGCAGCGGCCTGCTCGCGCCCTACTACTCGCAGACCTCGCAGCGCGGTTTCGAATTCGCCACGCCTTACTACTGGAACATCGCGCCCGAGGCAGACCTCACCGTCACGCCGGTGTTCATGAGCAAGCGCGGTGTCCAGCTCAAGAACTGGGGGCGTTATCTCCAGCCTACCTATACCGGCGAGCTGAAGCTCGAGTACCTGCCCGACGACAAGGTGTTTGGGCAGAGCCGGTCCGGCGTGTCGTGGCAGCACGCGCAGACCTTCGCGCCCAACCTCACCGGCAACCTCGACTACAACCGCGTATCGGACGACCGCTATTTCGTCGACCTCGCGAGCCAGGTGCGCGTGGTGACGATCGGCAACCTGCAGCAGGACGGCTACGTGAACTACAACGGCAACTTGGGGCGCTACCCCTACAGCGCCCAGGTACGCGTCCAGAAATTCCAGACCCTGCAGGATCCGCTGGCGCCGATCGATCCGCCGTACCACCGGGTGCCGCAGCTCACCTTCAACTCCAATCTGAGCAACGTGGCGGGTCTCTTCGACTCGACGCTGCCGGCGGAGCTGGTGCGCTTCAGCCACGACGTCAAGGTCGAGGGAACGCGCGTGAGCATCAACCCGGTGGCCGCCCTGCCGGTGCTCGCTCCGAGCTGGTTCATCACGCCCAAGATCGGATTGCGCGCCGCGAGCTACGACCTCGACCACACCGATCCCAGCGCCGAGATGTCGCCGCGCGCCACGATTCCCTGGTTCAGCCTGGACAGCGGGCTCGTGTTCGAGCGCAGCGCGCGATTCTTCGGCGATACGCTGACCCAGACGCTCGAGCCGCGCGTGTTCTACGTGAAAGTGCCCTACCGCAACCAGGACGCGTTCCCGATTTTCGATACCGCGCTCGCCGACTTCAACTACACGCAGCTCTTCAGCGAGAACCGCTTCACCGGCGGCGACCGCTTCGGCGATGCCAACCAGTTGACCCTCGCCATGAGCTCGCGCTTCCTCACGCAAAACGGGCAGGAAGCGCTGCGCGCCACGATCGGCCAGCGATACTACTTCGCCGACGAGCGCGTCGGGCTGACGCCCACCTCGCCACTGCGCACGTCGAACCAGTCCGACATCCTGGGCTCGGTGGGGGGGCGCCTGTTCCGCTACTGGACCTTCGACACCACCGCCCAGTACAACCGGCAGCAGCAGGAGGCCGAGCGCTACAGCGTCTCGTTCAAGTACAACCCCGAGGTCGCCAAGGTGCTGAACTTTAGCTACCGCTTCACCCGGGACACGGTGCGTCAGATCGACCTGGCGAGCCAGTGGCCTATCGCGGCGGGCTGGTACGGCGTCGGGCGCTACAATTACTCCTTCCTGGACGGGCGGCTGCTCGAGGGCCTGGCGGGCGTCGAGTACAACGCGGGCTGCTGGGTGTTTCGCGCGGTCGTGACCAAGGTGCAGGCTGCAACGCAGGTGGTTTCGACCGGCTTCTTCCTGCAGCTCGAGTTCAACGGCGTGGGCCAGGTGGGCATCGACGACGTGGTGGGTCTGCTGTCGCGGAACATCCCCGGATACACGGTGACCAACACCAGGAATCCGGCAGCCGGAGTGCCGAGCATGCAGCGGCCGCTGCCGTTCCAGCAGGTGTATTAGAGATCTAGCGATGCGCAAAGCGCCGGTCTTCTTGCTGTTCCTTATGCTGCCCGGCCTGGCGGCGGCACAGGCGCCTGCGGAGACATCGGCGCAGCCGCCGACGGAGACGCCCGCACCGCCGCCGACGGAGACGCCGGCACCGCCGCCGACACAGACGCAGACGCCGACGCAGAAGCCGGCACAGGCACCAACGCAGGCGCCGGTACAGGCATCGACGCAGACGCCAGCCCTCGTCGACCGCATCGTGGCGGTGGTGAACAAGGAGGTGATCACCTTCTCCGAGCTGAGCACCGCGGTGGCCTCGGCCGAGCGCCAGCTGCGCCGGAAAGGGACGGCCTCGCCGCCGCGCGCGGTGCTGGAGCGGCAGATCCTCGAGCGGCTGGTGCTCGACAAGGCGCAGCTGCAGAAGGCGCGCGACACGGGCATCCGGGTCGACGACCTGCAGCTCGACCGCGCGGTCCAGCGCATCGCCGAGAACAACAAGATGACCCTCGCCGATTTCCGCAGCACGCTCGAGCGCGACAACGTTCCCTTCGACGCCTGGCGCCAGGATCTGCGCGATCAGATCCTGGTCACGCGCCTGCGCGAGCGCGAGGTCGAGGACAAGATCCAGGTGAACGACAGCGAGATCGACCTCTTCATGGAGGAGCTCAAGGCGAACCCCGAGCGCTCGGAATACAACGTGTCGCACATCCTGGTGCGCGTGCCGGAGCAGGCGAGCCCGGAGCGCATCGAGGAGGCGCGCGCCCGGGCGCAGAAGGCGCTCGGCGAGGCGCGCGAGGGCGGCGATTTCGGCCGGGTCGCGGCGAGCTATTCCGACGCCCCGGACGCGCTCGAGGGCGGCAACCTCGGCTGGCGTACGCACGAGCGGCTGCCCGAGCTTTTCGCCTCGACGCTCTCGAAAATGAAGCCGGGCGAGGTGAGCGAGCCGTTGCGCAGCACGGCGGGCTTCCACCTGGTCAGGCTCAACGACCGGCGCGACGGCGGCGCGAGCACCGCGCCGGTCACGCAGACGCGGGCGCGCCATATCCTGGTGCGCACGAGCGAGATCGTGTCGGAGAACGAGGCGCGCAGGCGGCTTGCCGACCTGCGCGAGCGCATCGTCAACGGCCAGGCCGACTTCGGCGAGCTCGCCAAGGTGCACTCCGATGATACCGGCAGTGCCGCGCACGGCGGCGAGCTCGACTGGATCTATCCGGGCGACACGGTGCCGGATTTCGAGCGCGCGCTGCAGGAGCTCAAGCCCGGCGAGATTTCGCAGCCGGTGAAGACGCCTTTCGGCTACCACCTGATCCAGGTCCTCGAGCGCCGCGCCTCGGACGTCAGCCAGGACCGCCGCCGCCTCGAAGCGCGCAAGGTGCTGCGCGAGCGCAAGAGCGACGACGCCTACCAGGAATGGCTGAGGCAGCTCCGCGACCAGGCCTACGTGGAGCTGCGGCTGGAGGAGCGATAGCCGCCCGGCCGGTGATTGCGCTCACTTCGGGTGAGCCGGCGGGGATCGGCCCGGAGCTTTGCGTGCGGCTCGCCGCCGAGCGCTTCTCCGCGCGGCTGGTGGCGATCGGCGACCGCGCGCTGCTCGCGGGCTTCCCCGAGATCGAGCACGTTCCGCTCGCGCAGCCGCGCGTCCCGGGCAGGCTCGATCCCGCGAACAGCCGCTACGTGCTCGCGGTGCTCGAGCGCGCGCTCGCCGGCTGCCTCTCGGGCGAGTACCACGCGATGGTGACTGCCCCGGTGCAGAAGAGCGTGATCAACGACGCCGGCATCGCCTTTACAGGACACACCGAGTTCCTCGCCGAGCAGGCGCACGCCGACCATGTGGTGATGATGCTGGTGGGCGGGGGCCTGCGCGTCGCGCTCGCCACCACGCATCTTCCGCTCTCCGAAGTGCCGCGCACCATCACTCGAGACCTCATCATCAAGTCGCTGCGGGTGCTCGACCGGGACTTGCGCAGCCGGTTCAGGATCCAAAAGCCCCGCATCCTCGTCGCCGGGCTCAATCCGCACAGCGGCGAATCGGGTCACCTCGGCCGAGAGGACCTGGAAATCATCACACCCGCCATCAAGGCATCGGGCGTCGATGCGAGCGGGCCGATTCCGGCAGACACGCTGTTTGTCCCGGACCGGCTGAAGCAGGCCGACGCGGTGCTCGCGATGTACCATGACCAGGGATTGCCTGTGCTCAAGTACGCCTCGTTCGGCCGTGGCGTCAACGTGACGCTCGGCCTTCCCTTCGTGCGCACGTCGGTCGACCACGGCACCGCGCTCGACCTCGCCGGCACCGGCAAGGCCGATCCCGGCAGCCTGATCGAAGCCGTCAAGCTCGCCATTGAGCTCTCATCGACCACGTAAGAGGTTCGGGCAGCACTTCCTGCACGATCCGGGCGTCCTTGCCCGCCTCGTCGAAGCGATCGACCCCGCGCCCGACGACTTCATCGTCGAAATCGGCCCCGGCGAAGGCGCCCTCACGCGCCCCCTTCTTAAGGGGGTTGCCAAGCTTCACGTAATCGAGCTCGACCGCGACCTCGCCTCCGGCCTGAAAGACGAACGCATCGTCGTGCATCAGGCCGACGCGCTCGACTTCGACTTCGGCCAGTTCCCCGCCGGCATGCGCCTCGTCGGCAACCTGCCGTACAACATCTCGACGCCGCTCCTCTTCCAGCTCGCCCGGTACGCCGACCGCGTGCGCGACATGCACTTCATGCTCCAGCTCGAGGTCGTCGAGCGCATGGTCGCCGCGCATTCGACTCACGCATATGGCCGTCTCTCGGTGGCCTTGCAGACGCGCTTCCGCATGCAGAAGCTCTTCAACGTCTCGAAGGGCGCCTTCCGCCCACCGCCGAAGGTCGAATCCGCCGTCGTGCGCATGCAGCCGCTCGCCGAACCTCCCGACCTCGCGAGCACGCGTTTCGACGACCTCCTGCGCGGCGCCTTCTCTTCGCGCCGCAAGCAACTCCGCAACGCCTTGCCCCTCGCGGCCGCAGACTTCCCGAAGCTCGCTATCGACCCGAGCGCGCGACCCGAGAACCTCTCTCCCGCCGACTACGTGCGCATCGCGCAATACCTCGGTCCCGGAGAACTTCCCTCGCGGTAAAGAAGCAGCGCAGGTGCGGGACTGCCAGTCCACTCCCCGGACCGATCACGCGAGCGCCCCACCGGCTGCTTTGTCTCCTTGTCCTACCCTGCTTCCGATTCGCAAGCCGAATCAGGTCGTTGTTCCTAAATCATCTGAATAACACGGCTGCTCGTACATTCGCATTTCGGTAAGAGCTTGATTCAGGGGGATTTGCCGCGACTCGTTACGAGCGCGCGGCTAAGATAGGCGGACAGTGATTCTGACTATTTAACGTTAGCAACTGTGTTTCAAGTCAAGTCCGTTTGGATTCCAAGGCGTGTGGTGTTTGAGCATGGCGTTCATGATGATGAGGAGTTTGCGCATGCACGCGACCAAGGCGACCTTGGCGGGCTTGCCTTGAGCCCGTAGCCGTTGGTAGAACGAGCGGATGACGGGATTGCTGCGCATGGCAGCAACCGCGGCCATGTAGAGCACTTGGCGTACTTGTGCACGACCGCCCCAAATCACCCGTTCGCCTCGGTGTTTGCCGCTGTCGCGGTTGAACGGAGCAACGCCTACCAAGGCGGCGATTTCTCTACGGTTGAGCTTGCCTAGTTCGGGCAACAGAGCGATCAGTGTGCTGCGGGTAATGACCCCTACGCCCGGGATGGCCTTGAGCAGATCCTCGCGCTCACGCCAGAGCGTGGAACTGCGCAGTCTATGTGTGAGCTCGATGTCGAGCCGCTCGATGCGCTTAGTGAGCCAGTCGATATGCTCTTTAAGGCTTTTACGCTGCAGCGCTGAAGCTCGCTCCAAGCGCAGCTTTTCCTGGATCCGCATATCGATGAGCTGGCGTCGTCGGGCCAGCAGCGCCGCGAGCTCGGCGGTTTCCTCATCCTTGGGCTCGCGCACTTGCGGACGAATCGCTCGGGCAAATGCAGCCAGGATCAATGCATCGATCCGGTCGGTCTTTGCCAAGCGGCCACAAGCGCGCGCGTAGTCGCGCACCTGGCGAGGATTCACCACTGCTACTGCGAGGCCAGCGGCCGCCAGAGCACTGGCAAGGTGGGTCTCCAACCCTCCGGTGGCCTCAAGCACGATCAACGCGGGCCGCTCCTGCGCCAGGCGCTCACAGAGTCCGGCGATCGCAGCTTCCTCATGCGCCAGACGCTCAGTCTGTCCTGCAGGCTCCCAGCCAATGTCCAGCCACTGCTTTGATACATCGATTCCGATGAAGGATTCGTTTACCATGTTTTCAATACCCAGCCTTGCAAAAATCCGGGCTTATCGGCCCCGGCAACTGTTCGGGTTGAAGGAAAACACGATGCGGCGTCCCACGCTAACGTACGGGTTCGATCACCCAAGGCCTCAACGGACTGCCACATCGCCAGCAGTAAGGAGTCCAGCTCCTTACTCATCTGCTGATTCTTCTACAGACCTACCGGATTGAACATACAAGGCC